>NZ_NEXU01000075.1:0-21682 GCF_002224105.1 Psychrobacter sp. DAB_AL32B
AAACGTAATTATGTACACATACAAATAAAGTAGTTTGATGCTCTAAAACCGTACTATTCATTATTAATTACCAGTTTAGAAAGCGATAGCAAAAAAATTGCTACCCAGCTTTAAATTATCAATAAATCCTTTTATTGTGCATGCTTTTTTGATTGCTCATACTTGCTAGTCATTAAGTTTTTCAATTATTTTTACTGTCCTAGCTAGCAGTAAAAGTGAGAAGGTTTAAATAAAAACTGTAAACATTTGATGAATCAGAAGAATCAAAAAGCATTCATCCATCATATAACAATTCCAAACATCTATGTTAGTGAATATATTAGCTTAATTAATCAATCATATTTTCTTTAAAGATAGGCAATATAGCGCGCTTGTAAGTCTAAAATATAAGGTAGAGATAAGATTATCTTTAATAAATTCAAAAATAAAAAACACAACATTTGCGCACTTAATAATAATACTCTATTATCGATAAACCTCTATATTAGGAAGGGCTCATGTCATTTGCACAAGTCTATACCCGCTCAGTAGTCGGACTGCATGCACCCAAGGTAATTATTGAGGTGCATTTGTCACAAGGATTGCCAGCATTGACCATTGTTGGTTTACCTGAAGCGGCGGTACGTGAGAGTAAGGATAGAGTACGCTCAGCGATTATTAATTCTGGTTTTCAATTCCCTAATCGACGTTTGACAATTAATTTAGCACCCGCAGATCTGCCTAAAGACGGGGCTCGTCTTGATTTACCTATTGCCATCGGTATTTTGGCAGCCAGTGATCAATTGGATCCAGAAGTGCTATCAGGATTTGAGTTCATCGGTGAGTTGGCGCTCAATGGCGAGCTTCGGCAAGTAACGGGGAGCTTAGCAGTCGCACGGGCGATGAAAGCTGAGGTATTAGCGTTAAAAATATTGCCAGTATCAGAGAGTGATGAACCAGAAACCAATGAAGGTCAGCCATTATCGCCGTCCACACTGCGGCTATCCAAGCGGCAATTACCCACACCGCAATTAATAGTACCGACTGATAATGGTGCCGAAGCCAGCCGTGTTGATGGAATAATAGTATTGGCGGCGCCAAACCTCAAGGCCGTTTGTAATCACTTGCAGTCATTAACAGATGCTAGCCTTTTAGATGAGCGTCTAGAGGTGGTGCAGCCCAGTCCAGCACAGCAGCATATTGGCTATCAAGTGGATTTGGCTGATGTCAAAGGGCAGCACCATGCTCGGCGTGCCTTAGAGATTGCCGCAGCTGGTGGTCATTCGCTGTTATTTACAGGGCCACCTGGTTCAGGTAAAACCTTGATGGCCTCACGGTTACCCACTATTTTGCCGGACTTGAGTGCTGAGGATGCATTAGAGGTCGCTAGTACGTATTCGGTCGCAGATAGTGATTACGACTATGGCACACGTCCATTCAGACAAGTTCATCATACGATATCAGCTGTCGCATTGGTCGGTGGCGGTTCACGCCCTAAACCTGGTGAGATTACCCTTGCCAATAAAGGCGTACTATTCCTTGATGAATTACCGGAGTTTGACCGTACCGTGTTGGAAGTGTTGCGGCAACCATTAGAAGCAAAACAAATTACCATTAGCCGTGCCAATTCACAGATGACCTTTCCTGCAAACTTTCAATTGGTAGCGGCAATGAACCCATGTCCGTGTGGTTATGATGGTGATGGCTCAGGACGTTGTCGCTGCCGACCTGAGCAGATTAAACGCTATCAAGATAAACTGTCAGGACCGCTACTCGATCGGATTGATTTGCATATTACCGTGCCAGCATTGCCGATTGCTGACCTGCAAAATGCTCAAGCGGGTGAAACCTCTGAGCAGGTACGTAGTCGAGTATCTGCGGCACATCAGCGTCAGCTAACACGACAGAAAAAGGTCAATAATGAGCTTAGTCCTAGCGAGATTGATAAGTATATCCAGCTAGGTGAGGGTGAGCAACAACTATTGCAGCTTGCGCAGCAGCGCCTGAATTTATCTGCGCGTGGCTATCATCGGGTATTACGCGTCGCGCGGACGATTGCCGATCTTGCCGACAGTGTTGATATTACAAGCGCCCATGTGTCTGAAGCGCTAAGTTATCGTAGTAAATGATTTATTATTAAGTCAAAAAAGCCTAGTGAGACTTCCTAGCTTATTTAAATCAATATATTTAGTTGAAGGGTGCTTTGAAGGGTGCTTTGAAGGAAGCAGGGGGATATAAATCATTAATATGATAGTCAGTTGGAGATAAAGTCGATACATTAATAACCTCGCACTACTGGAATAAATTTTTCTTGCTTGCTGTTCGCAAGCGTGACAGAGGCTGCGAAAAAATTACTCCAGTAGCACTCGTATCTGCTTTAAAGTAATTCAACTATATGAGAGAGGTTCTAGGCAGGAAATTCAACAGAAGAAAAACACCTTAGGCATTCCTTTGCCTAAGGTGTTTTTGATAGCGATTAAAACTTATCGGTAATGGCACCTTCCGAGGCACTGCCAACCGTTTTAGCGTATTTAGCCAGCACACCGCGCTTTATGTTTGGCTCTGGTGCTTTCCATGCACTCAAACGCTTCTCAATTTCTTCTTGGCTGATGTTTAAGTTTATTTCATTGTTATCGGCATCAATGGTAATGGTGTCGCCGTTTTCAATAATAGCAATCGGCCCGCCAACCATGGCTTCAGGCGTGATGTGCCCGACGACAAAGCCATGACTACCACCAGAGAAGCGACCATCGGTAATTAACGCAACATCATTGCCCAAGCCACGACCCATAATGGCCGAGGTTGGTGACAGCATTTCACGCATACCTGGGCCACCTTTAGGGCCTTCGTAACGAATAACAACCACATCACCCGCCACGACAGTGCCATCTAAAATAGCAGTCATGGAGTCTTCTTCTGAATTAAATACACGTGCTGTGCCAGTAAACTTAGTACCTTCTTGGCCACTGATTTTTGCCACCGAACCAGTTGGTGCAATGTTGCCACGTAATATGCGCAAGTGGCTGTCGGCTTTGATTGGTTTGTCGAATGGACGGATTATGTCTTGGCCGGCTGGGTAGTCTTTTACGTTAGCTAGGTTTTGAGCCATGGTTTTACCATTAACGGTTAAGCAGTCGCCGTGCAGTAAACCTTTTGCCAGTAAACGCTTCATTAATGGAGCAATACCACCAATTTTAATGAGCTCTGACATTAAGTATTTACCTGATGGGCGTAAGTCGGCCAGTACCGGCACACGCTTACCTATTTCGGTAAAGTCATCAATGTTTAGCGCTACGTCAATCGCATCGGCCATGGCCAGTAAATGTAGTACAGCGTTGGTAGAGCCACCTAAAGCAATAACCATGGTAATAGCGTTTTCAAAAGCTTTGCGCGTCATAATATCGCTAGGCTTAATGTCGTTATCAATGAGCCACTGAATCGCGCGGCCTGCTTGTCGGCAGTCTTCACGTTTTTCAGGAGAGATAGCTTCTTGAGCAGAGCTGCCCGGTAAGCTCATGCCTAACGCTTCAATCGCTGATGCCATAGTGTTGGCGGTATACATACCACCACAAGAACCAGGGCCAGGGATAGCCGTTCTTTCAATTTCTAATACTTCTTCTTCGGTCATATCGCCACGGGCATTGGCTCCGACGGCTTCGAATACAGAAACGATGTCAGTATGATTTTTACCCGGCTGAATGGTACCGCCATAAATAAACAGTGAAGGACGGTTTAAGCGTGCCATGGCCATAATACAACCAGGCATATTCTTATCGCAGCCACCAATAGCAATTATAGCGTCGTGACCTTGGCAGCCTGATACGGTTTCAATGGAGTCAGCAATCACTTCACGCGATACCAATGAGTATTTCATGCCTTGGTAACCGTTAGCAATACCGTCAGAGATGGTAATGGTATTGAAAATAATGGGTTTGGCATAGGCAAGATAAACGCCTTTAGCCACTTCCTCAGCTAAGCCGTTAATATGAATATTACAAGGGGTTACTTGGCTCCAAGTAGAGGCAATCCCTACTTGTGGGCGCTTAAAATCTTCATCAGTAAAACCGACTGCACGCAACATAGAACGGGCTGGTGCTTTTTGAATGCCATCGACCAAAATAGCGGAGTATTTTCTGTTGGTATTGTCTTTTTTAATCATTCTCTATCTCCAATAGCGTAACGGTTTATTGGCTTGTTTAAGCTTAAGTAAAGACTAGTTATAGTTTGTAAATATGTAGGGTAAAAATTTGCCTTCTTGTTTTTTAACTATTCTAAATACGCCCTAATCTTTTAAAATATATTCAACCAATGCCGCAAAACTATCAAACGCTGCGGTAGGGTTTAGCTCACGAATATCCTGCCCATAGTTATAGCCGTATGACAGTCCAAGCGTATCCATATTGGCGTTTTGTCCTGCCAAGATGTCGTTTCTTGAATCACCAATCATGACCGCTTGTACTGGAGTTAAACCTAAAGCCTCACAGACATGCAGCAGTGGCGCAGGATCTGGTTTTTTAACCGGCAAGCTATCACCGCCTAGCACTTCGCTAAACAAATCCTGCCAGCCAAAAGATTGCAATATTTTCGGTACGAAACGAATCGGCTTATTGGTCACCAATGCCAGCTTAAACCCTGCCGCCTGTAGTTTTTTTAGTCCGCTATCTACATCTGGGTAGGCGACGGTTTTGCTACCACTAAGATTCTTATAAGCATCAAAAAAAACTTGTTCGGCATGATCAGTTTCTTCTTGCGTCAACTCCTCTTCTAACACTTCTATTTTACCGACCAAGGCGCGCTCAACGAGCATTCTTGAGCCATTGCCCACCCAGTTACGTATGGTATCGATAGGATAAGGTTGTTTACCAAGCGTAGTCAGCATCGCATTAGTCGCATCAGCCAAATCTGGTACGCTATCAATTAAGGTGCCATCGAAGTCAAAAATTAAAAGCTGCTTATCCATTATTCCTCGCGATTTAGAATTATCCATTCTATTTTTAAGTTATGAGTTTTTAAAATTACTATGTAGAGTCTTTATTACCATAGCATAGGTCAGCCATAGAACTCACTTTTACTGCTATTTCAGTATCTACTATTCAACGTCTTGATAACGCTGACGGTGTTCAGCTTTCATTTTTAAATAGTCTTCGTTTTCACGACACTTATCCCAAGTTTGCTTAAAGATACGTGCCGATTCTGCTTTAATAGGGTCTTCGGTTTGCCTTGGCAGTTCTTCGCGACCATGCGCACCGCTTTGATCTTTTTTATCATCAGGGACAGCCCCTTTATATTTTTTGCCGCCTTTATGATTGGCATAACGACGGGCGCGGGTATATCCCATTTGAATAAATTTGCGCGCCATATCTGCACCGACAAAGTCGTTGTCAGCTAGATAATCTAAAAACATCTGATAAATAATACCACTACTCTCAAGCGCAATATCAGGAGTGGCAAAACGCCAATGCGGCAGAATCTCGGACTTATAAGGCTCTATCAGTAACACTCCTTGCTCGCCACGACCGACACGATATAACTCAGGCTGTGCGCGTAAGTCCAAGTTTTTATAATCTAAATCATAATCAAACTCTCTCATAGTTCTTACTCTTAACCTATCACTGTTTATCGCTTTTAGTATACTTAGCGGGCAGGCACATAAAACAGCACAAAAGTGTTATGAATGAGTGACAGTAGTTGTTTAAGATATTGTAAAAACCGCCATGCAAGATTAACAGGCGCTACAAAATGGACTTTAGGAAAAGTAAACGGGATAAGTCACAATGAATAGATTTACTACGGACGAGCTAATGTCGTCTAGGACAGGAATCCTAATATTATTAGGATTGACGATAGCTTTTCTAAGTATTAATAGCGCTCATAGTGCTTGGTTTGAGCGATCATTGTTAAGTGATAATACGGTCAAAGATAATATTTACACGGTCAAAGACGTCGACCGTGATGAGATGTTTGTCATTGATGACTTTATCTATGATGCGCGTCAATCTTGCTATTTATCAATAGGTGATCAAGTAGTATTCTCTGAAGGTCGATATGGTATTGATTATCGCGCAACTATTTACGATTTAAATTATCGTGAGCCTTGTGAGCTGTTATTAAGAGACCCCGTGTCATAAAAATAACTTTATTAAAAATAAATATTTAAAGCCTAAAGACATAAAAAAAGCCCTGAACATAAATGTTCAGGGCTTTTTAGAAATCTTAAACGAATGGTGGCTCGAGGCAGGTTCGAACTGCCGACACACGGATTTTCAATCCGTTGCTCTACCGACTGAGCTATCGAGCCGTCTTCGTTGAGGCGCTATTAAACTAAATATAGGCGTTCCTGTCAAGTTATTTCTGCATTATATGTGATAAAAGGGCAAAAATAATTGATAGATCATTAAAATAAGCCTTTTTTATCCTAAAACTAATCTTTAACACGCAGTAGCTCATATTCACTCATAATACGGTGAATATCTGCATCAACAGGAACAAACTGGCGCACGCCTTTTTTCACTTCGGCGTCATAAACCAGTTTAATAAACTTAGCATCAATCGCACGCCCACGATTTTGTTGATGTACCGTCAAATATTGCAGGCGCTTGGCATCGGTCTGCCCATCATCAAAACAGGCAACTGCGGCGATAGGCTTGTCATTAAACATACCGACATATAGAGTCTGACCACGCTTAAAACCTTGCTCAATAAGTGCCAATACTTCAGCGCCATCAGGCTGGTTGTCATCGGTATCATACAATGCCTGTAAGCGCTCAGCCAATTCATTTTCACGAGTCGGCTTTTTCATCAAAGGGGTTTGCAAGTCGTTAATGGCAATCGCTTCTAAAGGCATAGTGGCTTCCTATTTTTTCATTTGATAGTTAGTTATCTGGTGCGGCATGACTTAATATAATGAGCATAACGGTTATTGGGCAATGATTGATAATATTAAGTCACTATTTTAGTAGAATGGTGTAAATTTGCCTGTAGATTACCGCGTGGTCGTGGCAGTAAATCTTAGGGTTTGCTATGATAAGGATAGATAATGCATCATCTGTCCTTATTATAATATTTTGCGATAGGATAGAATGAACTATAAGCAATTTATACTTATTAAAATTTTATGGTTCTATTTTATGGTTCTCAAATTGAGAACACGCCGGGCTTATCGATAGCCCTATTTTATTGTTTGCTTTTATATTTATAGAGAGTAGCCATGACAGCCAATTCTACTGAACAATCTCAAGACCAAAACTCTGCTAAAAATCTTTACGGTCACGCCGCACGTACCGCGACTGTAACGCGCAATACCGCTGAGACCCAAGTCACTTGTACGGTCAATCTTGATGGTACTGGTCAAGGCACTGTAGATACGGGCGTGCCATTTTTAGACCATATGATCGACCAAATCAAGCGTCACGGCCTGTTCGACCTAGATATTAAATGTAATGGCGATACCTTTATTGATGATCACCATAGTGTTGAAGATACGGGTATTACGCTTGGACAAGCTTTTGCTAAAGCGTTGGGTGATAAAAAAGGCATTCGTCGTTACGGACATTTTTATGCGCCACTAGATGAAGCGTTAACGCGTGCGGTGGTTGATTTATCTGGTCGTCCAGGATTACATATGGAGATTCCATTCACGCGCTCGCACGTTGGTACCTTTGATGTGGATTTGTTTAGTGAATTCTTCTACGGTTTTGTCAATCATTCGTGGATGACAGTGCATTTAGACAATTTAAAAGGTAAAAATAGCCATCACCAAATCGAATCTACCTTTAAAGCCTTTGCCCGTGCACTGCGTATGGCGTGCGAATATGATGAGCGCGCGTTGAACACCTTGCCATCGACCAAAGAGGCTTTTTAGATGAGTCGAGCCACAAAGATTGCACTATTAGATTATGGTATGGGTAATTTGCACTCTGCCAGCAAGGCACTATCAGCGGTCGGCGCAGAAGTGTCCATCACTAATGATCCTAAAGTAGTCGCTGCTGCCGATAAGATTTTCTTCCCCGGTGTCGGTGCTATGCGTGATTGTATCGCTGGCATGCACGAAGCAGGTATTGATGAGGTCATACGTCATGCCATATTCAATAAGCCTGTCATGGCCATCTGTGTCGGTATGCAGGCGTTATTTGAGCAGTCCGCTGAGAATGGTGGTACAAAATGCTTGGGTATCTTAGATGGCAGCGTAGAAGCGTTTGATCCGACATGGACAGATGAGCAAGGCGCGACTATTAAAGTGCCGCATATGGGCTGGAATACTATTAGTGGCATGGATTTTGAACATCCACTGTGGCAAGGTATTGAAGACAACTCGCACTTTTATTTTGTGCACAGTTATTATTGCGAGCCAGCTGATAGCTCACAAGTGGCGGCCGTTTGTGATTATGGGCAGCCGTTTTGTGCCAGTATTTTGCAAGATAACTTATTTGCCACTCAGTTCCATCCAGAAAAAAGCCATACTGCAGGCTTGCAACTGTTAAAGAACTTTGTGGATTGGAATATTTAAGAAATATGTATTAAATGTTTGATTGAGCAGTAAGGTAGGTTAGCAAATATATAACCTGCCTTTTTTATTCTCAATTTATACTCAGTTATTTTCTATCTCTTATACGCGGAATAAAATCGTGGATTTTTATCTATTCAAAAACGGTGTCGTCGATGCCACAGGCTTAGACAAAGATGCCTTACATATTTATGTGGGTATCAGTGTTTATTTATTAAGTTTAATCCTACTACGTCCAATTTTTAAAAAATACAGCGTCAGAGCGTTTATTGCTTTAATTATGGTCACGGCTATCGCTGTATTGGGTGAGTATTTGGACAATCGGCATACTATTACAGATTTAGGCCTCTCAGGCTTAACGGGTGCAGAAATAAAGGCCAGTATCCATGATATTATCAATACGAGCCTGCTCTCTTACGTCATTTATGGATTTACCGTATGCACAAAGACTTTTCAGTCGATCAATACAGTCAAACCCATGATTAAACGACAGAAAAAAACGGACTATTCATAAGTCCGTTTTTTTATTTCTATGATTAACTATTTGTATATTAAAAGGCTTAGTCGTTTTGACTCTTAGCCTCATCATAAAGCTCGCGTACCACTTCACCAATCACTCGAATACCATCAATCAGCGTTTGCTCATCAGCGGCAATACTCATACGGATACATTCATGCGCATGTTGGTAGTTACTCACATCGACACCAGGGAAAAAGTGTTTACTTGGCACAATAAGCGTGCCTTTTTCTTTTAGACGCTCATATAGCTCAACGGTCGTAATCGGCAAGTCTTTAAACCATAACCATAAGAAAATCGCGCCTTCAGGCTTATGAATCGCTAGTGGATAATCACCCAATGCTTCTTTTAATAAACGTACGGCGGTATTCGCTTGCTGCTGATAAAAGGGCTTAATCTCATTATCTGATAGCTGCTTGATGCGGTCATTGTTGACTAGTGGCGTGGCAATCGCAGCGCCAAAACGCGTCGGTGCGAGATTCACCACCGCATTCATCGCACTAACAGCGGCAATGACTTCGGGAGCTGCAACGATAATACCGGTACGCATACCGGGCAGACCAATTTTAGACAGGCTGAAACAAAGGATAGTATTGTCATCCCAAGTGAGATGCGCATCAGAATAAATGATATTAGGAAACGGCATACCGTAAGCATTGTCAATAATCAACGGTATCTCATAACGCTTGGCAATCTCAGCTAAATGCGCCATTTCATCATCAGTCAAGACGTTGCCAGTAGGGTTAGTCGGGCGCGAGCAACAGATAGCGCCAATACGGCCCTCTTTTAGCGCGGGCAAGTTTTCTAACGCCTCAAAGTCGACGCGATATTTAAAGAAACCTTCTTCGCCATTATGGGTCACTTCATCGATATGCGGTAGTACAGCAGCAAAATGCTGACCTTCAACATGCACGTCACTATAGCCGATATATTCAGGGGTCAATGGCAGTAGAATAGATTTATCTATTGTTTGGTTTTTCTCATCAACGAAAGCACCGCCAAATAGATTGAACAGATAGAAAAAGGCGTTTTGTGAGCCATTGGTTAGGGCGATATTTTCTGCTGTCAGATTCCAATCATAATGACGATTAAAGAAGCCGACTAACGCATCGATAAAGGCGGCATCACCTTGCGGATTGGAGTAATTCGCCATGCTAATAATAGCGCTACTATTGGCTTCACCCGTATCGTTATCATTGCCAAGCGCTTTATAAGTCTCTAAAAAAAGCTCATTGACGGCATCAATCTTGGCAGGGTTACCGCCGCCCAGCATGTTGATAGGCTGATCGCTTTTTAGTGCATCACCCAAATCATCCATCAATTGTGAGATACCAGTAGGTTGGGTAAATTTTTGACCAAATTTTGAGAATTTCATAAGGCTACCATGCTTTTTTGAAGGGTTTATAAGGTGTTATTTAATCGATAAAGTTGGGATAGTATAGCAAATGGTTGCTATAAAATAAGCAAACGGCACGGCTGATATTGGTTTATATGCCTATACGTCGAGTGAATAAAAAAACGCCCTCTACATGAATAAAAGGCGTTTTGGTTTGAGATCTGAGGGTTTTTAGCTAACCTTGTCATCCGTTCATACCTTATATGCCCGCTAATATGGTGACTATAGTTTTCGCCACTCTAAAGTATCCACGGCCTCTTCATCTATAGGATGGACTATCATAAATAGTGGCGTTAAATAGGTGACTTCAACGGTACGTCTTTGAAAGCCTCTAGCACCAACATCTTTCATTTGAAACTCTATTTTTTTAAAGGAGAGATGGTTGTGTTCATAGACAACGCTATAGGTATCCCAGCCATAGGGAGCTAAAAAGATAGTAAAGATAATACCAACGATTGCTACGCTAATAGATGCAAACACAGCTATAAGGGCTAGCCAGCCTTTACTTTCGGAAAATAGACCTTTCACGGCATAATAGAGTGTGAGACAAGGTATAACTACCAGCACAAGTCCGTAAAAGACTTGACGAGTCAGGCCACTTCTGACATCTAAAGTACCAAAAACATCAAATAAGAATATCGTCAATAATAATAAGATAATGATGAAAAATAAGGATTTACAGAGTCGTTTTAGCATAAATAGTCGATTAAGACAGTATGTGCTATTGATTATAAGAGCTGGTTTAGAGCTTGGCTATGAAAATTGCAATGATTTCATAGAATTTGCATAATGCAAGGAATGGTGATTAAGGCTCTGTAGCTACTCTCGCCATCCGCTCCTCAAGGCGACTATCGTTAGTTAAACAAAACCTTCCTAAAAATCAAGTTTGGAGTAGGGTTGGTTATACTTATCAAATTCTCGTAGAGAATGAAGTCAAGGTGTAATCTACCTAATAAACTAACTTACCCTGTGCTTGCTAAAAAATAAGTATATTAGACACAGGGCATTGCTTATGACAACGCTACTGTAATTGTAGTGAGGTTTGGGTAGATTTATAGATAATAAAAGGAGTGACAATGAATAGTATTACAGACCAAAAATTTCAGCCTGAACCTATTAAATCGACAGGTTCAAAGTATACTATCCAAGATGATACGATCAACAACTGGAAGCTTAATACACAGTTTAAACTGTATTACCTTGAAGATGACTTTAACGTACCTTGTTGCTGTGCTTTCTTTTTATTTGATGACGAGTGGAATAAAGAAAGTCTTAGAGCATTAAAAGAACAGACAGGTGCAGATTTATTGATTGGTATACAAACTAGTGATAGATTTATGACAACTGATAACGTCGTAGATGGTATGGTTTGCTGCGAGATTGAGCAAGTTGATAGGATTGTACATCAGTTCCAAGCTATGTTAAGTGTGCACGGAAGCTACATTGCTATGGATTTAAATGACATCGTCAGTTTTTTTAATCAATGCCCATATACTCAATATGATGAATTAAAACTTTATCAATCAGATGACTTTATCGAACAAAATGAACAAGAAATCGAAAATTTTACAGCAAAATTACCAATAAAGGACGTTAAAAATCTATTGCTGTACATCCATACAATTAATCCTGCGAGTCTTGATCAATCTAGCAAAATTATAAACATGGTTGATCGAAAAATGAGTAATTCTGATATGGTACTTTATGGCATGGCGACAAGTACATTAAATGATGCTTATATCAGTGTAATATATCCTAAAGAGCCACCACAAAGTAAATAAGTCATGACTCGCTTTGGCACGTGAAAATACTATGAGGTCTTTTGGTTGTTTTAGACCTTACCTAGAGATCGTTTGGTCTAATCCTCAACATTTACATACTTGGTAATAACTCAATTAATTTTTGTCTTGCTTGTTTTTTCTCACTACTAAATGCGCTAGGGTGATGTATGAGATAACACTGAGCATCATACTCAGGTAGCTTAAAAGCCCATAAATCCTTTGAGGGGTAACCCTCAATAGCTGTGCATTCTCTCAAATTAGAGTTTGGAAAGTATCTACGTCTCGCATTAATGCCTTGATTACCTGTAGCAAATATAATGATATCAGGATTTAGGACCTCAATTTGAGCGACAATAATTTTTTTAGAAATAGTTTCTATCCCTTTTATCATATCTTTATCTTTTAAGTGATTAATATGTTTGCCCTTGTAATCAGCAGCGTAGATATTAGCCCATAATATACCGTTTCCACCGCTCTTTTTTGCAATATCACGCACAAAATTAAAGAATGATTTACCACAAGTATCTTTCCTTCCCTCTTTTAATTGATTTTGTACAAAATCTTTACTTTTATTCATCGACCGCTTGAGTCCATTTCCATTATATTGGAAGTCGTTACAACTTTTTAACCAACCTTTAGTCTCTCTGCCAATAATTAATATTTTATTAGGCGCTTGCTCATATTCATCAGATATACTGCCGAAAAGCAGTTTTGATAAATCTTTATCAGATAAGAATTTTTCTAAAAACGCTTGATGTTCTATAGCAATACTCATATAACGTTCAAACAGTTTTTGTTGCAACATTTTATTCTCCTAATAAAAAATATATTCAACAACCTCTAAATCATCGCCCTTACCCTTGCCATAATTCCGCGCCCAATCACCAATCTCACATAAATAATCGCAATGCCAAATAGCAAGACAACCAATGCCATACCGCCAATACTTAAACTCGCCCAAGGTACACTAAAGCGTAGATTAAACCATTGAGTAATCGCAGCCCATGCGCCAACGCTAGCGATAATGACCGCAAATGTCGCGGCACTAAGTCCAAGCAATCCAAGCTCTAGTATATTCAACATATATAAGTCGCGTTTTTGCATCCCTAACAGCCTAAACGAAGCGCTTTCTTGCATGCGATCTTGCGAGGTGGACAGTAACGAGCTAATCAATACCATGATGCCAGTCAATAGAGCCAGTAGAGTAAAGACATAAACCAAGCGGCTCATTTGTGCAACCAACTCTTGGACTTGCTGCGCGATAGCAGTGCCATCAATGGTCGTTACGGCAGGAAATGCTCTGACCAGTTGTCCTTGCAAGTCTGGAATATCATCCGCTGCTACATGGGCAGTGGCAAATTGGATTTGCGGGGCAGCAGAGAGAACAGAAGGCTCAAATAAAAAGTAAAAATAAGGACTGGGTCCTTGCTCATAACGCGAGCGAATACTGGTAATTTGACCGACGATTTCAATCCCTTGAATATTAAAGCGAACTTCATCACCCATACCGACATTAAGTAGGCTTGCGGCGGTATCTAAAATAGACATTGGTACGATTGTTTGGGTTGGTGTCTGGTCTGGTGTTTGTGCTGATGCTTGTAATGAGTCTTGCCCGTTTTGAGTCAGTCTTTGCGAATTAACAGGCGCGTAAAGCTGTTTGTCTTTGACGGCATCTGTAATAAACTCAGTCTCCATGACTGTATCTGAGTAGCTTAAATTAAAAACACGAGTGGGATCATCAAAGCCATCAGCAGGCTCGATATCTTGTACGGGTATATTATTAGCGCTTACTACGCGAGCGCGAATGACAGGGTAGTAGCTGACTGGTGCCTCAATGATGTTATTAATCTCATCATGCTGATCGCTTTGAATATCTAACAAAAATAAATTCGGCGCATCTTCAGGATAGGCATTAATAAACTGGGTATTGATACTATGATTGAGGGTGGTGATGAGTGTAAGCACAGCGACCGACAGTGATAGCGTGACAAAAAATAGCGCTGACTGATTGCCTTTACGCGCAAGATTATGAATAGCAATCCGCTGCATCCAACTGATATTGCTATTGGTCGCCAACTTGGCAAGTAGCCGTAACCAAGCACGCGCCAACAGCCAAAATATTGCTACGAAACCAATTAAACCTACTAACAGCTGAGCGCCTAACTTAAACGAACCCACTTCATAGGCAAAGAACGCATAAAGCCCTGTGAGCATTAGCGCATACCATAGTAGTGGTAGGCGTCGATACCAAGGCAGATTTTGCGCTGGCGAGCTTGCACCTTGGCTAAGCAAGGTTGCGGGTTTGGTGGTATTAAGCGAACTTAAGCCACGCTGTGCGATAAGCAACGTCAGCACCAAAGCTATAATAATGGTTTTAATGGCACTGATAGGGTTGATGGCTAAGCCAACATCTGCTGGCAAGATAGCCACAAGATACGGCTGGCCAACTTTGAGTAAGCCAAAACTAACGATAATCGCGGCGATACCAGCAATGATAGTCGTTGCAATCAATAGTTGATAATAGCTGCGTTTAAGACTGCCAAGAGGCTCACCCAATGCTAAGCGAATGGCATTGCTAGATTGCTGCTTGGACACAAACGCGGTGATGACCCCATACATCGCTACCGCCGATAATAACAAGACGGCAATGACCAAGAGTTTTAAAAACATCAACACATTATCAGAGATACGCGAAACAGAAGTATCTGCTGACTCAGCATCTGAAAGCTCGATATCAGGATAATTGTTCAATATTTGCGTCAGCTTATCGCGCTGCTCAGCGATTAATTCTGGTTCGCCTGCTAATTCAATACGATAGTTGATGCGGCTACGCTCACCCAATAGATTGGTTGCGGCGATCGCGTCTTGTTGCATCAGCACTCGTCCACCAAAGCCAAACGCCGTCAACGGGCGGTCAGGCTCTTTCGTTAGCACATCACTAATCGTAAACTGTCCCTCACCAATGGTAATTTTATCACCGACATTAGCGTTTAGGCTTTTAAGAACTTCTGGGGCGACGACCACATTGTCAGGCTTGAGCTGCTGCCATAAAGGCTGACCAGATGCCAGTTCAACCTCTCCATATAACGGATAAGCAGGGGATACGGCTTTAACGCGGGCAAGTAAAGTTTGCTCAGCGGTCACTACCATCGCACTAAACTGATAATCATAAACTTTTTGCGCATCAGCGACCGTTGCTACCTGTGTCAACACTTCGCTTGGCCAGTCTTGTTGACTGTTTAATATCAAATCGCCTCCAACCAGTGCGAGCTGATTGTCATTAATATAGGTATTAACTGACTGTTGAATCGAATCTAAGGTTAGATAAGTCGCCAGTGAAAGCGTTAAAGTCAGTAAAAATAATACCGGATATATCCAGCGCTGCCACCAACTGCGACTTAACGCTTGCGCGCCCAAACCTTTAAATAAACGGTAAATAATACCGCCAGTATAATCTGACTCTTTTGCCATGCCGGTTGTATCAATAGTATCGGTCGATGAACTATCATTTCTATGCTTGTTATTCATTAAGATACAATCCGCCCATCATGCATAGTAATGACCCGATCTGCCATTTCAGCTAGCGCAGGGTCATGGGTCACAACGACCAACGCCGAGCCAACTTGCTGACGTAAATCTAATAATAATTTCATCACTTGATTGGCGTTTTGCTCATCTAAGTTACCCGTTGGCTCATCAGCAAAGACAATTTTTGGCTGCGATACTAACGCTCGTGCGACAGCGGTACGCTGTTGTTCGCCACCTGATAGCTGATTGGGCAAGCTATTGCGTCTGTGCCCCAAATCAACGGCTTCAATCAATTCATTCACTCGTGCTTTGTTTGGACGCCGAGCAATATCAAGTGGGAAGGCAATATTTTCTGCCACCGTCAATGTTGGCAATAAATGAAAAGATTGAAAGACAAAACCCATATCGCGTTGACGAATGACGGCTAAGGCATCTTCATCAAGGCTGCTTAACGTTTGATCAGCCAACTCAACGCTGCCGCTATCCGGATAATCTAGCGCCGCTAATAACCCAAGTAAAGTAGATTTACCCGAGCCGGATTTGCCCATGATGACCACGAACTCGCCAGCATTGACATGAATGTCGACGTCTTTAATAATGGATAAAGATTGGTCACCGACTTGCATGGTTTTATTTAACTGTGAGGCAGTAAGTAGTGCTACTGGTTTTGTTGTTGTGATGGTTGTAGCTGAAGGTGATGATGTCATTGCGCAGTCTCAGTAGGCGTGCTCGTCGAGGTTGGTGCTGGCTTGTTAGGTTTTATTGATTCGCCAGCATTACTTGCTTCTAATTTTTTAAGCTCAGGTTGTAAGATTGGCAAAATATTATCATTAACGATAATCTTGTAACCCTCGCGAGTCGGGTGAATGGCATCCGCTTGGTTAAGCTTAGGGTCACCGCCGACACCGTCTAAAAAGAAGGGAATAAGCGTCACGTTCATATCTTTCGCCACCCTTGGATATATCGCTGCGAATGATTTTACGTAATCAGAGCCGAGATTGTCATAAATCTGCATGCCACCCAAGATAACTTCACTGCCACCATCTTGCAGGCGTTTAACAGCCGTACGAATATTGGCTTCAACCGTCGCTACATCAATACCACGAATGGCATCATTGGCACCCACAGTCAAAATAGTGATATCAGGCTTAGTCTGCAACACCCAATCTAAGCGGTTGACCAAACCGGTACTGGTTTCACCGCTTAAGCCTGAATTAACCACTTTGACATTTTTATAGCCAAGTTCTTTTAAGCGTACTTCTAGCTGAGCGGGGTAGTTGGCGTCATTATCGACGCCAAGCCCTTCTGTCAGCGAGTCACCAAGTGCCAATATGGTTATCGGTGCAGATTGCTGCTCAGTTGAAGTGGTTGTTTGCTGAGTTTCGGCTGCTTGAGGGTCAGCGCTTGGAGTACTATTTTGAGTGCCATTATCCGTCTTAGCATCATTGGCATCAGGCGTTTTTTGACAACCGCTGATAGCAATTGCTACGGTCAGTGCAGCGACCGTGAGCAAGTGCTGCGGTAAGCGAAAAGGTCTGTTTATCATGATTCTGCTGTCCTATATACAATAAAGTCAGTCTAGCAGAATCAGATAAGCAGCAATATGGTGCAAAAGTTAATTGCTTAATGATAAAAATTAAATCTTCTTACCGTCGACCATCACCGGACGGCTGACCACCCAAGCAAACCCTACATTTATAGTCATCAATACCAACATAATAAATAATGGCACATCCCAGCTATTCGTCGCTTCGTGTAACCAGCCTGTACCCAAAGGACCGAAGAACGCAATTAGGTAGCCGACTGCTTGCGCCATTCCAGAAAGCTCACTTGATTGGTTAGCGGTATAAGTTCGCATCGAAAACAGCATCATACATAAGGTAAAAATGGCTGAACAGCCAATACCCATTAGCGCTGACCACAACCACGCCAAATCTACCGATAAATAACTGATACCTAAAAGGCCAATCACGTTCAAGACGGCAGCAAGTACCGCCAACGCTTGTATAGGACGCCCACGGTTCACCAGCCACGTCAAACTCAAAATCGCTACCGGAGCCATAAATTGAAAAACAGAGCCCATTTGACCAGCGCTCACTGCTGGTAGTCCTTTACTGAGCCAAATCGAGGGTAAAAAGCTGGCAACGGTATAAAAAAGCAACGATTGTAAGCCCATAAAGATTGCAATTTGCCAAGCAAAAGGCGTGCGCCACATAGAAATTTTTGACGGCGCTTGTACGCCCTTAGCAAGCGGCACGATTGGCTGATGGTTTGATGAGCCTAAGCGCAGCCGTAACAGCACCCAAATAATGAAGGCAAATATCCCCAAAACAGACCAACCGCCAAGCGCCCATTGCCAACCGACTTGCGCAGATAATGGCAGTACTACACCTGCGACAATGCCTGCCGAGACCGTCATGGTGAGACTAAATAAGCCAGTAATTAAGGGAATGTGATTGGGCGTACGTTGCTTGATAACAGGAGCAGCGAGTGTATTGGCAAAACCAATTGCCAATGTCAGCAATAATGTGCCGCTTAAAAACCCAATCCAAGTGGGAATGAGGCTACGAATCATCATGCCCGTGGTCAACAAGGCAATCATCGCAATCAGCGTATTTTCAAGACCAAACCGCTTACCAATCGCGGGCGAAACAAAAGCACCCAGTGCAAAGGTCAGCATTGGCACCGCGCCAAGCCAACCGATTTGGGTTTCGGAGATGTTGAGCGCCTCCTGTACCACAGGCGCGATAGAGCCCAGCGCTACAATCGGCGAGCGCATATTGGTGGCCAATAAAATCATGGCACACAGTACCAGCCAAAACGTAAAGCGTGAAGATGGCAGCTTCAAGTTTGACGGAGCGTCCGACTGTGCTTGTGACTGGGACTGGGGTGTTAAATCAGTTTGCAAATTAGAAGAGGTAGACATAGCGGCACGACTATCAGCATAAGAAAAAAGACACGTCATTAAAAAGCGCTGGCGTACCATCGCTTATAAAATAACACCAGAATACGTCATCAAGATGGTGAATGAGACAATATACGGAAATACAGACATACTTGCGGAAAGCAGGTTATATGAGCTTGCTACCCTATCAATCAGGGCAAACTTATTATATAGACAATGAATTTGAGATTTCGATGATAAAGCGTACTTTATCAATAGCTGCTTATAAAAATTGGTATGGCGTAAGCAAAAATAGCGTCAGCCTCTTTTTAAAAGACTTGACGCTATTATAAGAACAAATGATGACTAAATACTACCAGCGTATGGTAACAAATCTACCACTTACACCGATTTGCCTAATTGAGCTGCTTTAAGCGCATTTTCTTGTTGTTCAGCGATAAGTGAGTCGCATTTATTGGGATCGTCACCACAGTATGAGCATTTTTCATTGCCCATCAATTTAGCGACACCACCACAAGACCCTCTAAGTGGTTTTTTTTGGACCATATAACCGATACCCATAAAGATAAAAAACAGCATGAATACGGTAAAGGTGATAGCGAGCATGGGCAGTAGTTGGCTAAGCATGGAGGAAACCTCACGTTTAAAAAATAGGACTGTCATCGGTAAGATAATACTTCATCTATATGATAACTTATTAATAGTATAGCAAAATTTTGCGTTGTCGGCTTGTGCTTAGCAGCCGTCTCAGTGCTGTATTGTTGAAAACTTACCGCTTTTGAAACTAAGGTTTTTTATCAGCGCGCATTTTCTGCATAGCCGTGCTTTGCACTATTTGCCAATCGTCAAGATTGTCAGCAGCATCGTCTACTTTGACACCTTTAGCCAATATAACAAATAACGCAGCTATATTTTGTTTTTCAGCAGTCGCCAACGCTTTTGCATAGGGCATCGCCGTTAATGCGGTTGCCCAAGCATCGGCAAGTGCGACTGAATCTGCAGCGACAGTTACTGATGGTGCGCCACCAACAATTGGTTCACCCGTTGTAGGATCAATCGTATGGCTATAATGCTTGCCATCAAATATGATTGAATTGCGATAGTTTCCAGATGTCGCCAGATGCATCTTATTATCATTATTTATCGGTTGACGAATAGCTGCAATCGTTTGCCGTTCGCTGACCGTACTGCCTTCTATTGGTGCATCAATGGCAATTTGCCACGGTTGCTGTTGTGCGCTAACGCCTGATGACGCTACTTCACCGCCAATCTCAACCATATAGTTGCGAATTTGATAGCTGTTTTTAAGCACATCAGCGATAACGTCAACGCCATAACCTTTAGCCACTGCCGAAAAATCTAAGCCGATCCCATCTTTAGTTTTATAAATGGTATTGTTTTTTTGAATGACGCCTTCAAAGTCGACTAAGGCGAGTGCTTGAGCTATTTCAGCTGCACTCGGTGGACTTTGTAAACGCTCAACGGTCATCGTACTACCAAAGCCCCAAGTTTCTATCAACGGCATGACGGTAGGATCAAACGCGCCACCTGATTGCTCATA
Source organism: Psychrobacter sp. DAB_AL32B (assembly GCF_002224105.1). NCBI lineage: Bacteria > Pseudomonadati > Pseudomonadota > Gammaproteobacteria > Moraxellales > Moraxellaceae > Psychrobacter > Psychrobacter sp. DAB_AL32B. Next base: position 20,171 of record NZ_NEXU01000075.1, read on the forward strand.
CACTTGTCGTGAGACCTCCAACACATGGCTAAAATCAGCATCAATAGTAATGGGTGTGTCTTTCGCTAAGCGATTAAACTTTGAGATAGTCGCGTCGTCTTGATAGGTCGACATACTGTCATTAATCTGTTGCAGGCGTGCATCGATAGCAGCTTGTATGGCGACCTCATCAGCACCTTTGGGCAACTGATAGCTAATATGGTAGCTGGTGCCCATCGTTTCACCGCTTAGATTGTTATAATCTGGCGGTTGTTGGCAAGCGCTAAGACCGATTACAGCGCTTATGGCAATAATGGGTAATAAGGTCGTGTTTATCGATTTGCTAGATAATGAGAGTGGGGCTGATTGTTGCATTATTGGTTTTTTCATATGAATCATAATAGCTTTTATGGCAAAGAAGTGAGAGGCGCTTTATATAAGGCGTGCCTATTTTACACCCTTTAGTAACTATAACGCCAATTCATAAGCTCAAGTCATTGATACTCACGCGCTAGATTTATTTTACTTGAGCTGCACGAATCATTTTGTAAAGCTTGGGTGGCGATAATCGATTGACCATCATCGCAAGCTTTTCTTTTTGACCACCGATAATAATATATTCCTCACCTTTCATTAACGCTTTACGGACTTGTTTAGCAAATGCAGTAGCGGTTAAGCCCTTATTGGTAGCATCATCCATAGTGCCTTGCGCGCTACCATCGCCAGTTAACGCATTGATAGAGACATTAGTTTGAATAAATCCTGGGAATACCGTTGCCACCTCTATCCCTTGATCGTGCAATTCAGCGCGCAGACTGTTTGCCCACATATGGATAGCTGCTTTGGCTGCACCATATGCTCCACGATATTGCGAACCGAGTAGGCCGGCTATACTAGATATCATGACTATTTTACCGCCATTTTGAGCAATCATATCTGGCAACACCAATCTGCTCAGTCGAGTCTGTGCAAAGTAGTCTATCTCCATCAATTGACGCTCGACTTCCTCAGTTGTGTCCATGATTAGCGAGCGTTGACTGACCCCAGCATTGTTAATCAACCAATCGATTTTTCCTGCTTGCGCTATCACCGCTTGATAGGCTTGTTTTACTTGTTCGGCATCAGCAATATCAAAAGGCACGACGATATGCTTATCTGATTTTTTGCAGCGTGCTCTAACCGCTTCTAGTTTTGCAGCGTTACGACCACTCAAAATAATTCTAGCCCCGCGTTTAGCAAATTCTAATGCTAGTGCTTCGCCGATACCACTCGATGCACCTGTTATCCAAATGGTCAAGTCTTTGTATTTGGTTTTCATAAGAATCCTTTCTTGTTAATCTATTATTGCTATTATTTAGCCCATAAAAAAAGAGCCTCGATTGAGACTCTTAATTTAACATATATTATCAAGTTAATCGTGCGGGCTTAATGAGGGAGCTTAACCACCAAAGTCATCAAGCATAATGTTTTCATCTTCGACACCTAGACTATGCAACATATCGATAACCGCCGCGTTCATCATCGGTGGCCGCA
>NZ_NEXU01000076.1:0-2316 GCF_002224105.1 Psychrobacter sp. DAB_AL32B
AAATAAACTTTTCTTCCCTCGTTTTGTAAATTCTAATGCTATTGCGTGGCCTTAATGCTTCGGCTCACCTTTTATCCAAATGTTCAAGTCTTTGTATTTGGTTTTCATAAGAATCCTTTCTTGTTAATCTATTATTGCTATTATTTAGCCCATAAAAAAAGAGCCTCGATTGAGACTCTTAATTTAACATATATTATCAAGTTAATCGTGCGGGCTTAATGAGGGAGCTTAACCACCAAAGTCATCAAGCATAATGTTTTCATCTTCGACACCTAGACTATGCAACATATCGATAACCGCCGCGTTCATCATCGGTGGCCCGCACATGTAGTATTCACAGTCTTCTGGGTTTGGATGGTCTTTCAGATATTCCTCTAACAAGACGTTATGGATAAAGCCAGTATAGCCATCCCAATTGTCTTCAGGAAGTGGATCAGACAAAGCCACATGCCATTCAAAGTTAGCAAATTCCGCTTCTAGTTGATCGTAATCTTCAACATAGAACATCTCACGAATAGAGCGCGCACCGTACCAAAAACTAATCTTACGATCAGAGTTCAAGCGTTTCAGCTGATCAAAGATGTGTGAGCGCATCGGTGCCATACCGGCACCACCACCGACAAAGATCATTTCAGCTTCGGTCTTTTTGGCGAAGAACTCACCATAAGGACCTGATACGGTCACTTTATCGCCAGGCTTCAAGCTAAACGTCCACGACGACATTTTACCTGGTGGAATACCATCAGGGCCACGTGGTGGCGGACTAGCAATACGAATATTAAACTTAATTAAGCCTTTTTCATCCGGATAGTTAGCCATTGAATAGGCACGAATAACGGGTTCGTCAACTTTTGACACATACTTAAAGATGCCAAAATTATTCCAGTCTTCTTGATATTCTTCAGCAATATCGAAGTCTTTATAATGTACTTCATGCGGTGGCGCTTCTAACTGTACATAACCACCGGCACGGAAGTTAACTTCTTCGCCATCTGGAATTTTAAGCACCAATTCTTTAATAAAAGTAGCAACGTTATCATTAGAGATAACTTCACATTCCCATTTTTGTACATCAAAGAACTCAGGGTCAATCTCAATTTTCATGTCTTGCTTAACAGATACCTGACAAGCAAGGCGCATATGATCACGAATCTCGCCTTGAGTAAAGTAGCCTTCTTCAGTAGCCAAAATAGAACCACCGCCTTCAATAACACGGCAGCGACACTGCGCACAAGTACCACCACCACCACATGCTGAAGATAAAAATATACCTTCACTAGCAAGGGTTTGTAGTAGCTTACCGCCTGCTGCTGTTACCACGTCGTTGTCGGGATTATCGTTGATGTGAATGGTCACATCGCCTGAGCTGACCAGTCTTGAGCGCGCCGCCAAAATAATGGCGACGAGACCCATGATGATCAAGGTAAACATAGCAACGCCACCAATCGCCGTAGCATAATCCATGATAGGTATCCTTAATCTATGGGGTAGGGATGCGGGTTCATATAAACTGCCCCGAATCTCTACCGAATAAATGAATTAATTAGGTCAAATAACTGAGTATGGTTTTAAGCATATGTTTTTAAATAAATGACTACTTAACTAAGTCTTTAAATAAAAAAGCTTTTAAACAAAAAAGCCTTTAAACATAAAAACACTTAGATAAATAAGTCTTTATATAAACAAACGCTTAAATCGACATGCCACCGAATGACATAAAGCCTAGCGACATCAGACCAACCGTAATAAAGGTAATACCAAGGCCTTGTAGCGGCGCTGGAATGTCTGAGTATTTAAGCTTTTCACGGATACCAGCCAATACGGTAATGGCAAGTGCCCAACCAAAACCAGCACCAGCACCATATACCACAGATTCACTAAAGTTGTAGTCACGCTCAACCATAAATAGCACGCCACCCAAGATGGCACAGTTAACCGTAATCAATGGTAAGAAGATGCCAAGTGCGTTATATAGACTCGGGACAAACTTATCCAAAAACATCTCTAGAATCTGTACGACAGCAGCAATGAGACCAATATAACTGAGCAGACCTAAAAAGCTTAAGTCAATATCAGGAAAACCCGCCCAAGCTAGCGCACCATCTTTAAGGATAAACTGAAACAATAAATTGTTCAGCGGTACAGTGAGTGCCATAACGAAAACGACAGCAACCCCAAGACCGATAGCGGTGGATACTTTTTTCGATACCGCCCAAACACTACCAATGCCTAAGAAGTAGGATTGTGCACTAGTTTCAATCAAGAACTAGTTTATTAATAAACTAAAAACATGTCACATTATGAACAGCCTCCGTA
>NZ_NEXU01000077.1:0-15862 GCF_002224105.1 Psychrobacter sp. DAB_AL32B
GCCAAGTGCTTTATATAGACTCGGGACAAACTTATCCAAAAACATCTCTAGAATCTGTACGACAGCAGCAATGAGACCAATATAACTGAGCAGACCTAAAAAGCTTAAGTCAATATCAGGAAAACCCGCCCAAGCTAGCGCACCATCTTTAAGGATAAACTGAAACAATAAATTGTTCAGCGGTACAGTGAGTGCCATAACGAAAACGACAGCAACCCCAAGACCGATAGCGGTGGATACTTTTTTCGATACCGCTAAAAAGGTACACATGCCTAAGAAGTAGGCTAGTGCCATATTTTCAATAAAGACTGAGGTTATAAATAAACTAACATAATGTCCCATTAGTGACCGCCTCCGTGTGCCATGCCTTTAGACTGCGGCTTCATTACAAATTCAGCATCTTCAACCTGTTCTGGTTTCCAAGTACGGATAATGACGATAAACAACGCAATAATAAAGAACGCTGAAGGTGGTAATAATAATAAGCCATTAGGGACATACCAGCCGCCATCAGTCGCCGGTTGTAATAGCGTCATTCCAAACCAGCTACCTGAGCCCAATATTTCACGAATAGTGGCCACAAATAGCAATACGGCAGAGTAGCCAAGACCGTTACCAATACCATCTAAAAAGCTTGGTACGGGTGGATTACTCATCGCAAAGGCTTCAGCGCGACCCATAACGATACAGTTGGTGATAATCAAACCAACGAATACCGACAGTCCTTTACTGACATCATAAGCGACTGCTTTTAATATCTGATCGACCACAATAACCAAGGAGGCAATAATCGTCATCTGTACAATAATACGAATACTTGATGGGATTTGCTTACGAATACTAGAGATAAAGAAGCTTGAAAATGCCGTTACTAAAGTCAACGCCACACTCATAACCAATGCATTAGCGACGGTAGTGGTCACTGCCAATGCAGAACAAATACCCAATATTTGCAAGCCAATAGGGTTGTTATCAAAAATAGGGGAAACTAAAATACTTTTTGTATCAGCCACGTTAAGCCTCCTTGCCGTGTGTTGCTGGTGCTATTGATGCCAGCTCGGTTACGGGATGCGTCTCTTTCTGAGTATGCTTTTGACTCGCTTTGGTGTCGGTACTTTCAATCGTCTGACCACTTTCTTCACGTAGATAGTCTAAATAAGGCTTATAACCTTGCTCACCTAGCCAAAACTGAATCATGTTACTAACACCACGACTGGTCAAAGTCGCACCACTAATACCATCGACCCAATTCTCTTTTGAGCCTGAAGTGGCAACACCAGTAGCAACATCACCGTTTTCGTCATAAGAGTGGATACCAGTCCACATCGCACGCCATTTTGGCTCTTCGATACGAGCGCCTAAGCCTGGAGTTTCTTTATGCTCATAAAAGCTGATACCTTTGATGGTATTCATATCGCCTTCAAGCGTTAAGAAGCCGTAGATTGTGCCCCAAAGGCCATAGCCTTGAATCGGTAACACGATCATCTCAGGTTTTCCAGCAGCATCATTCTTGACATAGACTTTCGCGTATTTAGGCTTACGACCAATACTTGCAGGGTCATTATCACCTAAGTCGTCGCTCAATGCCTTATTCTTAGTGGCTTGACTGGCGTCATAAGTATTACGATCGGCAATACCAACGGCTTTTAAGGCTTCATCATCTAAGTAATTGCCTTTATTTAAGTCGACAATTTCAACATTAAAGTCTTTGAAACGCTCAGCCACATCTTCATTGGTATCGGTGTCTGGATTAAACATGCCAGCAGCGACCAAGATGTTCTTATTGCGATCCAATTTAGCATTTTCAACTTGCGCTGGCTTCAAGCCAACGGCTGCTGCTGCAACCAATACTGAACACACCAAGCATAGCGTCAACGCTACGATGATGGTTTTCATGTTGTTGCTTTTAGGCTTAAGGTTACTTTTGGGCTTGGACATGGCGAAGCCTCCGTGCTGTTTGGCGTTTAATATTTGCTTGGGTGACAAAGTAGTCAAACAATGGCGCAAATAAGTTAGCAAATAGGATGGCAAGCATGATGCCTTCTGGGAAGGCTGGATTGATGACGCGAATCAATACCGTCATAAAGCCAATCAAGATACCATAAGCCCAGCGGCCTTTATTGGTATGCGCAGCTGACACAGGATCGGTTGCCATAAATACCGCACCAAAGGCAAACCCACCGACAACTAAATGCCAGTAAAATGGCATATTCATCATCGAGTTGCTTTCAGAGCCAATCATATTAAAGACTAATGACGTAGCAATTAGACCAATCACGCAGCCTAACATAATGCGCCATGAGGCAATGCGCGTCCATAGTAGAACCACTGCACCCATTAAAATGGCAAGGGTTGAGACTTCACCGATACTGCCTTGAAGATTACCAAAGAAGGCATCGCTCCAGGTAATCGCTTGACCATAAACGTCAACGAACTTATCTGGAGTAACCCCAAGTGCGGCTAGACCAAGCGGCGTTGCGCCTGAGAAACCATCAACCGCTGTCCATACTGAGTCACCTGACATGTAAGCAGGATAAGCAAAGTATAAGAACGCACGACCTGATAGGGCAGGGTTAAGGAAGTTCTTACCAGTACCGCCGAATACTTCTTTCGCAACGACAACACCAAAGATGATACCTAAGGCAACTTGCCATAAAGGAATATCTGGTGGCAGACATAGTGCAAATAGCACAGAGGTGACAAAGAAACCTTCGTTCACTTCGTGTCCGCGCGTCACAGCAAATATAATCTCACAGAGAATACCGACCGCAAAAGTCACGATATAAATCGGTAAGAATTGCATCGCCCCGTAGACAAAGCTTGCCCAAATGCTTTCTGGGTTATAGCCTGCCATGCTGGTAATAATGGTACGCCAGCCTTCAGGTTGTAGACCAAGTTTATCAATTGCAGTCAGTGCTTGATGACCAATATTATACATACCCCAAAACATCGCTGGGAACGTACACATCCATACCGTAATCATAATGCGTTTCAGGTCAATACCATCGCGCACGTGTGATGAGGCATAAGTCGTTGAGCTTGGTTGACGTAAAAACGTATCAAACATCTCAAAGAGGGCATAGTATTTTTCGTGTTTGCCACCCTTGGTGAAAGACGGCTCCATACGATCGAACATATTGTGTAAAAATTTCATCGTGGTTAGCCCTCCAGCTCAATGCGCGTTAAGTTATCACGCAAAATGTCACCGTATTCATATTTACCAGGAGAAACGAAGGTGCATAGCGCCACATCTTCTTCATCTAGCTCAAGCACACCTAAATCAACCGCAGTGATAATATCTTCGATAATCAGCGCACGCATGAGCTGCGTAGGCAGATAGTCTTGCGGCATAATCTCTTCATAAACCCCAATTGGCACCATCGCTCGCGGAGAGCCATTAGTAGTCGTAGTAAAGTTATACTTTTTACTACCAAAGAATTGCGAGATATAAATCGGCAATTTAGAAAAGCGATTTTTACCCGCTTGTAGGAAATGGAACGCTGGACGCTCACGACCTTCTGCAAGCACACTGATTTGATTATCAAAGCGGCCAAGATAAGCGATGTTATCGAACACTTTACGCCCAGATAGCACTGAACCTGTAATCACACGGTTCTCGCCGTCAGCCAACTCGCCTTTTGTTAAACCCGTAATATCGGCACCACGTTCTGTGGCAATAAGATGCGGGTTTTTAACAGCAGGACCAGCTAGGCTTAATAAGCGACGTGTGTATAAGCGACCCGTGGTAAATAATTTACCAATGGCAATCACATCTTGGTAGCCAATCGTCCAGACGCTTACGCCGCGTGCGATAGGATGCAAAAAGTGAATGTGCGTGCCTGCAAGCCCTGCCGGATGTTTACCGGTAAAGCTATGATACTCAGTGACATTATTAGCAGCGGTTTTCGCGACTGGCGTCAGCTGGGCATCACCATGATGGCAGACAAAGGTCTTTGGGCTAAGGGTAGATAATACGGCAAGTCCGTCATTGAACGCTTGCAGTTGCTCATTAATCAGCAACATCGGGTCAAAGGCTAATGGATTGGTATCCATCGCAGTGACAAAGATAGCGTGCGGACGAGCGCCTATATCAGGGGAGCGGCTAAAAGGACGGGTACGGAACGCGGTCCATTCACCAGAGGCAAGTAGTTGAGTTTCAACGATTTCAGAATCTAAGTCAGCAAGTTGCTGGGAGTCATAACTCTGAAAATCGATTTCTTCACCGTTTGGATCAACCTGAATCACCAGACTTTCAAACACACGGCGTTCACCGCGTTTGATGGCGATGACTTTGCCAGCAGCAGGGGCAGTGTAGATAACGCCAACTCGTTTTTTATCTTCAAAAACGGGCTGACCTTTGGCTACGATGTCACCTTCTTTGACATTCATCGTCGGCTTCATGCCTACATAATCGTAGCCAATAAGCGCCACATATGCGGGTCTGTGCTCAGATATCTCGCGGGAGGGTTCGCCGGTGATGGGCAAATCCAAACCTTTTTTGATGGTAATCATAAGCGAAAACTTAGTCCATAGTCTAAAACGATACCAGACGTCCTGTTTGGTATATCGGCAGCATGAATGTTAACGTCATCAATAAAAACACCCGATCAGATCCTGTAAAAGGACAGCGATAAGGTGAGCTAAAAATAACACTTCATGACTACTATTATAAGAGTATTAACGCTGACCTTAGACTCCTTAACAACACGTTAATGTCTTATTCGAATGACCAAAGTGGCGACTGGCTACCAAGGTGTATACTAAAACGCTTAAATCTGCTGCCATCCCAAAAGGATGGTTTTAGATAAAATACAGTTTTACCATACGATTTATTAAAATCTTAAAATTCATAATATTTGTGTGATTTAAACAGCGCTATTCATTCGATTGAATAAGAATGAGAGATAAATGACTTGTGATACTTAGTGAAAGCTATCTAAGCGCCTTTTAATGACCTATGATTATAGGGTAAGTTTAATTGCTCAATAACAGCAGCTGAGAACACAACTTTTGACAGAGTGGTTAATGCTGTGCTGCCATCTACCTTATTTTCATTGAAACCATCCATAGATAGCAGATGATTGGCTTTTATCGCACAAATACAAATTTACCTAGGATTATACGCTAAACTGACCTAAAATTGCCAGTTGGTAATAGAATTTACCTAATGTTGCCAGTGATTCTACTTGCTAAAACTTATGGTTATGATTGTCTGTTTTCTATAGGTCTACAGGGATAGTCAATACAAAATAAAATTGATACATGAGTAGTTAGATGCGACTAGTATAAACTTTGCTCACGCGCTTTGTGCTTTGCTAGACATGGGCTACCAAAAGCCATGCAGCAGCATGGCTCGTTTTTAAAATGAGTCGACTATAACTCTGTCAGTATTTGTGTGGGTTCTATTATTAAATGAACTTTTCATGACGATTTTTTTAAATTTGTTATTCTAATCTATTTATATTAAGTTACTGCTTAACCGGTTTTTTCAACTGTCATTTAAACCTTGATTGTATTTTTATTATTAATATCGCTTTTTATAAGGAATGCTATATGTGCGCTGTCCCTGTCATTATCCCAGCTATCGATTTAAAAGATGGTAAGTGTGTGCGCTTAAAACAAGGCCGTATGGAAGATGATACGGTATTTTCTGATGACCCAGTAGCGATGGCAGCACGTTGGGTGAGAGAAGGTGCGCGCCGGTTGCATTTGGTCGATTTAAACGGTGCATTTGATGGTATTCCAGTGCATAAGCAAGTGGTAAATGATATTGCCAAAGCCTTTCCTAAGCTGCCTATTCAGCTTGGCGGCGGTGTGCGCAATATGAAAACCATTGAGCAATATATCACTGCCGGTTTGACGTATATCATTATCGGTACTAAAGCCGTGGAAGACCCGGAGTTTGTTGCCGAAGCCTGCCGCGAATTTGCGGGACATATTATCGTTGGTATCGACGCCAAAGACGGTTTGGTTGCTACTCATGGTTGGGCAAATGTGACCGATACCAAAGCCACAGAGCTTGCTAAACGCTTTGCTGATGTTGGCGTCTCTTCTATCGTCTATACTGATATTAACCGTGATGGCATGATGCAAGGCGTCAATGTCGAGCAAACAGTCAACTTAGCACGTGAAGGCGGGTTACCGGTTATTGCCTCTGGCGGCGTGACTGATATGAAAGATATTGAGCTACTAAAGCCTTACGGCGACTGTATCGAAGGTATCATTACTGGTCGCGCTATTTACGAGGGCACCTTAGATTTGGGTGAAGCGCAAAACTATTTAGACAGTCGTAAATAAATTGGACCGTTAATAGCCTTAAATAATCTATTCGTAAAACTGTCTATGCCCAAAATAAATTGATAACCATCAAGGATGCTTATGGCAGCTTATTTTGACCACCCAACGTTGCGCAAGCGCCTAAAATTTTGGGGTCAGCTGCTGTTGCTAGTAAGCATCACCGGTACTTTACCGGTATATGCTGCTGTTGAAAATGCTGCTAATGAGAGTTTGGTAGATGAAACCAGTGCATTAGATGCTAGTAGCACCGTTAATAGTGATACAAAAGCCACTACTAGCAGTGTTACCAATAACAGTGTTACCAATTCTTCAGATATTTCATCTTCAAACGTTTTACCTTCAGATCCTCCAGCAACCGTTAATATATTGCCTGTTGAGGCAGTAGATACTTTATCCTTACCAACGATCAGCGGTGAGAGTAGCAACAATGCGCAAATTGAAACCACACCAACCCTGCTAAAAGACAAGGATATTCGTCAGCGTATCAGTGGTATTTTTTCAGAGATTGAAGGCTTACAAGCGATCAATGTCAGCGTTACCCAAGGTGTGGTTACTTTAAGCGGTGAAACCCCCAATGAGAAAAAAGCCCAGCAAGCCATTAATCTAACCAATCGTCTGACAGATGTAGTGACGGTAGAAGATAGGATTAATCGAACACTTGATGTGCAAGATAATGTCTCCACGGTGTATCAGGGTCTCAAGGCTCAAACTAGAAATCTAATCAAAGCCTTGCCTTTATTAGTGGTAGGTATTATTTTATTCGCGTTTGTGACTTGGTTTGGTAGTTGGTTGTCTAACCGGCAAAAGATGTGGCAACGTCTGACGCCCAATCCATTTGTGGCTGAGCTATTGGCACAAACGGTTAAAGTGATATTCATCGTTTTTGGCCTTATCTTAGCGTTAAGTCTAGTCGGCGCAGAGACTATCTTAGGTACGCTGCTTGGCGGTGCAGGGGTGATTGGTATTGCGGTCGGTTTTGCGGTCAAAGATACCATTGAGAACTATATTGCCTCTTTAATGCTCAGTATTCGCCAACCATTTCGCGCGCGTGATCACATTGTGATTAATGGCAAAGAAGGAATTGTAGTACGTCTGACTTCACGGGCGACTATTTTAATGACCTTAGATGGTAACCAGCTACGTATTCCTAACGCCGAAGTCTTTAAAAGTACAATTTTAAATTATACTAAAAACCCTGAACGCCGTTTCTCTTTTGAATTGGGCGTGGATGCCAATGACGACCCAATGGCAGCAATTAAGGTGGCGATTGATGAGATACGTCAATTAGATTTTGTCTTAGATAAGCCTAAAGCCATTGCAACTATCAAAGAGGTTGGCGACTCTAATATCATCCTTGAATTTAAAATATGGGTCAATCAGTTAGAAACAGACTTTTCTAAAGCGCGCAGCATTGCGATTCGTGAGGCCAAGCACGCTCTAGAGAATGCAGGCTTCAGCCTACCTGAACCTATTTATCGATTGCGCTTTAATCATAAATTAGAAAAGATGCTTGCAAATTTACCAAGTGACAGTAAAACTCGGAATAGCAGCTCTGAAATTATAGTAGCGCCCGCTGCGCCTATACCGGTAAGTCCTTCTCAAGCTGAAAAAACGACGATGGATGGCAAAGATAAAACACAGGCTAAAGCGCGTGCTAAGCATATTTTACAGGGTGATGCTGCTGAAGATATTCTTGACTCACGTCCTGATAAAAAGCTAATGGAAAAAGTCGAACAAGAAATTGCTGAAAGTTCAGATGAGACCGATTTATTGAGTAATAGTAGCCCGCAAGAGTAATTTTAAAGATAAGTTTAAAAACTCGGCATAGAAAATGCATAGAACGTATATAGATCAATAATTATCTAAATATACGAGAAGCTACCTATGGAAATGAAACACCTAATTATTTTTGCATTAGCAGGTTTTGTCATATTAATCGGTTTTAATATGATGAATGGTAGCCGTGATGAGGAAAATAGAACCGCGGTAGTTGATACCAACGCGCCAGCGCCAGCCGCTGTTTCAACGGATGCTACTAAGCAATCAGCTGGATCAGAAAGTATCGCAAACCAACCTTTAGGTCAGCAGCCGAAAGCCATCCTTGATAATGCTACTAGCAAGATAGATCAAGCACAGCAAGCGGACAAGGAACGTCTAGACCAAATGAGCAATGCACAGTAATAATTTAAGCAGTTGTTATAAACTAATGAGCATAAAAAAGGCTAACGATAACGTTAGCCTTTTTTACGGTAAGATTTTTAGTCAAATCTAGCTTTTCTTGCTAGCGCCTTTATTGTTGCGACTGCTTGTTTTCTTAGCTGGGCTTTTCTTGGCTGGATTCGCTTTGCTTTGATTCATCTTGCTTGCTTGCAGTTTTTCTTTTAAATCGAAGTCAATTTGCAGCAGATCCATATTCACACCAGCTACTTTTACTTTGACTGAATCACCCAATCCAAATAACGTACCTTTGTCTTTACCGACAAGCTGCTGTTGTTGTTCGTCATAGACAAAGAAGTCATTGCCAACATTAGAGATGTGTACCAAACCATCGATATAAAGGTCAGTCAATGTGACAAATAAACCGAAGCTTGTAACCGTGGTTACAACGCCATCGAACTCTTCGCCGACATGGTCTTTCATATAATGACATTTGAGCCATGATTCTACATAACGTGATGCTTTTTCAGCACGGCGCTCAGTATCTGAAGTTTGCGTACCAGCTCCCTCTAAAGAGAACTCCATTACTGGCTGCGGGCTATTGGTCACCTTAGCTTTAATAGCACGATGTAGCATTAAATCAGGGTAACGGCGAATAGGCGAGGTAAAGTGGCTATATTCTTCATATGCCAAACCAAAGTGACCAATATTGTCAGGTGAATAATTGGCTTGCATCATCGAGCGCAATAACATGCTATGAATGCTAATCGCGTCAGGACGATCTTTAGTAGCTTCGATAATGCGCTGATAATCTGCTTGGGTTGGGCTTTCTTCTGGGAAGCTTAGACCAAAGTTTTTAGCGTATTCATGAATACGCATCGACTTTTCGCCATCAGGTTTATCATGGTTACGATATAAAACAGGTAGCTCGTTTTTTAGGGCAAAGTTTGCGGCAGACGTATTGGCAAGCAACATACACTCTTCAATCAATTTATGCGCATCACCACGAGTACGCGGCAAGATAGCAGCGATACCACCTTTTTCGTTGAACTCAATATAAGTCTCAACCGTTTCAAACTCCATCGCATGACGTTCTTCACGCTTTTTAAGCAGTAACTCATACAATTGATGTAGCGTATCGACTGATTTTTTGACTTCTTTATTATCGGTTAATGACTTAGGCACACTACTGTCTTTTGGATTGGCCAGATAATCATTCACTTGATCATATGTTAAGCGCGCCTGTGAATTCATCACCGCTGGATAAAAGTCATAACCAGTGACTTTACCTGCACGAGAGATTTTAATATCGGCAACCATACATAAGCGATCTACGTTAGGGTTCAATGAACACAGACCGTTTGATAGTACTTCAGGCAACATCGGAATCACACGATGTGGGAAATATACTGAAGTACCACGCTCGAAAGCATCTAAATCCAGTGGAGAATTTGGGGTGACATAATGACTGACATCAGCGATAGCGACTAAAACGCGATAGTTACCACCACTACGTTTTTCAGCAAATACGGCATCATCAAAATCACGTGCATCTGCGCCATCAATCGTAACCAATGGCAATTCACGTAAATCAGTACGACCTTTTAAGTCTTTGCCACTTGGCTCGCGATAATCATTGGCTTGTTTGAGTGCCGCTTCGCTAAATTCAGAAGGAATATCGTAGTTGAGTAGTGTGGTCTCAATAATCAGCTCGCGATCATTGTCATCGTTGAGCAATTCAGTGATTTTACCCGTGGCAAACTCATGCTGATTCGGCCAATCGATGACATCCACTTTTACTGGACTACCAATTTTTGCGCCCAGTGTTTGTACATTATCTTCAGTAACGGTAATCGGTTGATGATTGTTAGGGCTACCGAGCTCCACACAATAACCATCTTCATCTTGAGCAAGTGTACCGATAAAGTGGTTTTGATGACGTTCAGTCACGTCGACAATACGGCCTTCCATGCGACCACGGTTGTCGGTTGACGTACCGATCGCATCAACTATGTCGCCATTAAACACCCAGCGCATTTGTTTTTCATGCAAGAATAAATCGGGCATATCAGCTAATAATACAAAGCCAAAGCCTTTAGGGTGAGCAGACACTGTGCCTCTAACGACATCGTGCTGCGTCACTGTACGAAAGCGATAAGGACGACCATCGCGATTGACCTGTCCATCACGAACCATCGCTTTGAGGCGATTGCCTAAAGCATCAAATTGATCAGGATCAGTGATGTTAAAAACTTTTGCCAGCTGTTGATGCGTCAATTCACCTTGCTCTGTAATCGTGCTCAATATCAGCTCACGACTAGGAACAGGGTTAATGTATTTTTGGGCTTCAGCCGAGGCGTTTGGATCATTCCAACTCATAAAGTACCGTATCTGTTTTAAATTATTAATAAGGACTATCTTAACACGAACAACGTTGTAATATCTTGCGTCAATTGTCTTATGTGCGTCCGATAGCAGGTAACGGTTATCTTCAATAATAAAAGTAACCGCTGTATTTTAGATATCAATAGAGCCGGATTTATCCGTAATTTTCTTAGTATCCAACTCTTTTGAGACTTCAAGTACCGTAGTCTGATTCGACTTATCTAAGTACTTTTGTGCTTTATCCACTTCTGTGGTCAACGTATTTACCGTTTGCTTCATGTTTTCTAGCGCTTCAAGTTTATAATTACTGATCATATCCATCGTATCATAGACATTATTGAAGGCGTTTTGTAATTTATCAAGCTCAATGGTGCTGCTGGTCGCTTGTTCATGAATCTCGCCCGATTGGCGTTTTAGCATCGCCGAGGTCGATTCGATTAAACTGCTGGTGGTTTTGTTTAAAGCAGTAATCTGGTCAAGGACAAGTTTCTGATTGGTCATTGCTTGAGCAACAATTACCGCCGTACGTAATGCCGATACAGTAGTCGTGGTCGCACGATCAACCCCTTTAATCAGCTCTAAGTTATTTCTACGAATGGTATCAAGCGCCAAATAACCTTGGACGTTCACAGCCAATTGCGTCAAAAAATCTGTATTTTTTTGGCGAACATAAAATAGCATCTCTTCTTTAATAATACGCGCTTTTTCAGGGTCAGTCGCTTCTATTGCATAAACCTTTTGTTCT
This sequence comes from Psychrobacter sp. DAB_AL32B, assembly GCF_002224105.1. Lineage (NCBI taxonomy): Bacteria > Pseudomonadati > Pseudomonadota > Gammaproteobacteria > Moraxellales > Moraxellaceae > Psychrobacter > Psychrobacter sp. DAB_AL32B. The sequence goes on from NZ_NEXU01000077.1 coordinate 11,585, forward strand.
AGCTGCTCATCGATTTTCTTACCAACATAGACGTACTGACGAATAGATTGCATCAACTCCCACATATTAACTTTTTCTTGCTCGATCATGGCATTGTCTTTGAGCAGCTCATCCTTACCATTATAAAGACTTGTCACGACCGCATTGATATGGGATTGCGCTGACTCGTATTGGCGAAAGTAGTCTTGTACTTTATTACCAAATGGGATGAGACCGAATAGCTTACGCGAGCTGGTCAGCTCTTTTTTACTGGGGTCTAAATCTTCTACGATACCGCGTAGTTCAGTCAATGACTTAGCAATAGGGGAGTTGTCAAATAAGCTATCGTTCAAGCTTTTAGCGGGTAACTCTAGCATCCGGTTAGACACTTGCGCCGATTCACGAATTTCTTTATTACCCAAGTTATGGATAGATTGCACGTTTTGTTTAAACTCAGAGCTGTGCACCGAATTGTTGATCACATGATCGACAAAGGCATCAACCTTGGCATCAAGTTCTGGAATATGACTTTCATCCAATTTAACCATCTGATCGGCTTCGCTTTTTTGTACTTCTTTAACCGCTGCAGGCGCAGTCAGAGTGATACTTGGTGTAGAGGTATTTTCGGGTGGGGTCAATTCTTGCATGGAGTTTCCTATAATATCTAAAAGAGGTTGTATTTTTTACCAAGAGCATTTTTTGCCAAGAGTATTAATAGATGGATGGCTATACGTTATTTTTATTTGCTTAATCGTTTTTATTCGAATTATTATTAAGAGAGACAAAACAGATCTTTAGATTACCGTGTAATGAAAAGCTTGAGAAGATGGGTTTTGTAAAGCAGCGTAGGCTTCATATGTTTACCAGTCATACAGTATTACTGCTAGGGATTTTTTGCAGTGTTTGTTATACCTGCAAGTAGTAAGTAAGAAAAATTGATAGCACTAGCTCATTACTATAATTGACGGCACTAGCACGTTGCTATAAACGCAACTTTGCACGTATTTTCTTATTTTAAGCTGATTGTTTTAATTCAAACTGAGTGTATTTATAAGTTTGCATACTAAAAAACCATCAATATTCCGCAGTATATTGATGGTTAAGATTATAAATATCTAGATAGACTAACAGCCACTACTAATCGCAGTCTATCTAATAGACTATTTTTTCTTAGTAGGACCTAACAGCATACCCATTTGACGACCTTCCATCTTAGGGTACTGTTCGACGTTTGAGATATCAGCGGTATCTTCAATGATACGATCAAGTTGCTTACGACCAATTTCTTGGTGCGCCATTTCACGTCCGCGGAAACGGATGCTAATTTTAACTTTGTCTTGATCTTCTAAGAAGCTAACGATTTTTCTCAGTTTAACCTGATAATCCGCTTCTTCGGTGCTAGGACGTAGCTTCATCTCTTTCAGCTGAGTCTGTTTTTGGTTTTTCTTAGCTTCTTTCGCCTTTTGCTTTTGATCATAGAGGAAATGCTTATAATCCATGATTTTGCATACAGGCGGTTTGGCTTCGGGAACCAATTCGACCAAATCTAGACTGTCTTCACGTGCCGCTTTCATCGCGGTTTCGATATCGACCACGCCCATTTGCTCGCCATCTTCTTTAACCAGACGGACTTCTTTGGCACTGATATCTTCATTGATGTTCAAACGGTTTGACTGTTTAATAGGTATTACTCCTGATCTGTTTTTGGGGTCTGTCGGCCCTTTTCGGCGACAGCTGTCTCTACTAATGTGATAAATTCAGGGACACTCATCACGCCTAGATTTTCGCCTTCGCGGGTTCGGACGTTGACGCTGCCTGATTCGACTTCTTTATCCCCTAATACTAGCATATAGGGAATACGTTCTAATGTTTTCTCTCGTATCTTAAATCCAATCTTTTCGTTACGCAAGTCACTAATAGCGCGTAAGCCTGCTTTTTTCAACTCACTAACGACATTTTCACAGGTTTCCGCTTGTTTATCCGTGATATTCATCACCACCACTTGTTGCGGCGCCAGCCATACTGGCATCCAACCGGCATAGTTTTCAATCAAAATACCGATGAAGCGCTCAAATGAACCTAAGATGGCACGGTGCAACATAATGGGCACTTCGCGCTCGTTTTGCTCATTGACGAATTCGGCATCAAGACGCTCAGGCATATTAGGATCGACCTGAATAGTACCGCATTGCCATACGCGACCTAACGAATCTTTGAGACTAAATTCAATCTTTGGACCGTAAAATGCGCCTTCACCTGGTAGATAAGCCCAATCGAGCCCTGAACTATCAAGCGCATCAGCCAATGCTTTTTCTGCAAAATCCCAAGACTCATCACTACCAACACGTTTTTCAGGACGGGTTGAGAGTTTCATAATGATATTATCAAAACCAAAGTCTTCATAAACAGCAAGCGTCAGCTTAATAAAATCAGCGACTTCTTGTTGAATCTGCGCTTGCGTACAGAAAATATGGGCATCATCTTGCGTAAAGCCACGTACACGCATCAAGCCATGCAATGATCCTGAAGGTTCGTTACGGTGACACGAGCCAAATTCTGCCATACGTAATGGCAATTCACGGTAAGACTTTAAGCCTTGGTTAAATACTTGTACGTGACAAGGGCAGTTCATCGGCTTCACCGCATAATCACGGTTTTCGCTAGACGTGGTAAACATGTTGGTCGCATAGTTGCCCCAGTGACCTGAACGCTCCCACAAGCTACGATCGACGATTTGTGGCGTTTTAATTTCTTCATAGCCATTATCATGTTGTACTTTACGCATATATTGCTCAAGTACTTGATAAATCGTCCAACCATTGGCATGCCAAAAAACCATACCCGGTGCTTGCTCTTGCATATGGAACAAATTAAGCGCTTTACCAATTTTACGGTGATCGCGTTTTTCTGCCTCTTCAATACGCTGAATATAAGCTTTTAGATCTTTTTTATCCGCCCACGCCGTACCATAGATACGTTGCAGCTGTTCATTTTTTGCATCGCCACGCCAGTAAGCACCTGACATTTTGGTTAGTTTGAAGACTTTTAAGAATCTAGTGTTTGGCACATGCGGACCACGGCACATATCGACATATTCTTGATGATGATAGAGACCAAAAGCTTCTTCGCCTGGCATATCGTTAATCAGCTTAAGCTTATAATCTTCACCGCGCTCTTCAAAGATTTTAATGACTTCAGCGCGTGGCGTTATTTTTTTGATAACGTCATAATCTTGCTTAATCAGCTCCATCATGCGCTTTTCAATTTTTTCCATGTGCTCAGGCGTAAACGGCGTTTCACTATAGATGTCATAATAAAAGCCATCATCGATGACAGGACCAATCACCATTTTTACATCAGGATATAGCTGTTTGACGGCGTGACCTAATAAGTGGGCACAAGAATGGCGAATGATATCGACGCCGTCATCATCTCTTGGCGTTACGATCTCGACTTTAGCATTAGCAACGATAGGGTCGTGCGCATCCACTAAATGACCATCCACACGTCCAGCGACGGTCGCTTTAGCAAGTCCTGCCCCAATACTTTGTGCCACTTCCATGACGGTGGTGTTGCCTTCGAATTCTTTTACGCTACCATCGGGTAAAGTAATCGCTACCATAATCTATTCACCTTTTTGCGTCCGTTGGCAGTGATGATTGCAACCATCAATCATATAACCGTAAGACTACGTCAATTATATCCAGCACTGTGATATGTTTTAAGAGATATGCACTACTTAGGAGCACTAAGCTTAGATTCATATAGTGTCATGACTAATGGTCATCTGATAGCTATAATCGAATCGCTAAAATCTCATAAAAGCTACCTTTTAGGTAAGGTCAACGAGAAGTGCCATTAAGTAAAGTCATAAAAGCCACTATTATAGCAAAAACTGTCTATTAACACTAGATGGCAAGGAACAGTGCATAGATTTGCACTCTTATAAATTATATTAAATAGCCGTTCTACCTATATATGCATATATAGGTGCTATAAATACAGTTATCAACACCTTGCGAACTACCACAATTATGAATGGAGACAAGCTATCATTAAGACAATAAGCCGTTTTAGATACACGGTTAAATAGGAGCAGCCTAATAAAGTAAAGACAAGATAAAAGCTTGGAAGGCGATGAGGCTCTAAGAAAGAGATGATAAGGATCAGTCGGTAATTAATACTTAGCGACTATATAAGTAATAAGTTAGAATTTAATTTTAAAGCTAACTCATTGAAACCTATCTAGTATTCATATCCAACCAAACCAATATGATAAACATTTAGAATAACCCCTTG
>NZ_NEXU01000078.1:0-12397 GCF_002224105.1 Psychrobacter sp. DAB_AL32B
GCAGGCTTTTTTTATAACTTTTTTATGCTTCTTATTACCGCTGTTCAAGAGCCTTGAGGATTATTAGGCTTAAGGAGTGCATAGCTAGGCTTAAGTGATTAGGCTTAAAAAGCTCATATGTAAAACCAGCTAGAAAATAATAGGATAATGACTAAATTCATTGTTTGATATTTTTAATTTGCCTGCTTGTTATTGTTAAGTTATGATTAACTTTTTGCTGTGCCAGTGAATATTATTTAAATTATTTCTAGGATTATGTTATGAAATTCGTTTGCAAAATGAGCGCGTCAGCTGTCATGGCTATTATGTTATTAACAGGTTGCTCAAGCTTGAATACCGATAGTAATACAACCAAAGATAGCGTCGTACAAACAACACAAGTTGCGCCTACGCCGCAGACGAACTTTCGTTTCAGTGCTGCTGAGAACTTCGATATTGCTAATAAAGACAAGCTTTCTTATCGCAATTTTTATGATAAACCATCTACAGGCTTAGATGCTAAATGGTTTGATGCGATAAAGCATGGCGACTTAGCAACCGTTAAATATATGGTTACAAATGGCCAAGATTTAGAAGTTAAAGATACCGGTAATCTCGACCAAACGGCTCTAGGCTGGGCGGCATTTATTGGTTACGAAGACATTGTTGATTATCTCATTGCTCAAGGTGCAAGCTTACAGGCGACTGATAAAGGCGATGTCTATAACGTCCTAAAATCTGCCGCACTGGGTAAAAACACCAATGTTGTGAAAAAAGTTTATAATTTATTAGATGCTCAAGAGCCAGTAAATCTAAACGATCAAACATTAGAAGGTGATGGTGAGACCTTGATTATGGTTGCTGCTAGTAACAACCGCATCGAAACGGTCAAATACTTACTATCGAAAGGTGCCAATCCAAATCTTGTTGCGACTACCAAGGATAAAAAGATGGGTTCTTACAATCAAGGCGCATACTCATATGCTTGTACGCGTGGTCATGTAGAAATGCAAAAATTGCTTAAGGCTAATGGTGCTATTAATCATCGAACTGGCAAAGCAAGTTGTGAATAACGATATTAATTAAACATAAAAAAAGGCTACCGTTTTGGTAGCCTTTTTTTATCTATATCACTCATGTACTAAGCGTTTTCAAGCTTTGGGCGCGCTTTATTAATGGCTTTTAATAACGCTTTTTCAAATTCACCTTCTTTAAATTTGACCAAATATGAATGCGCTGCGCAAAAATTACGCACATCGCGCCAGTCGTGTGCCAGATTTGTTGCCCAGTCGCAGTATTGCTTACCAGCGTTTGGCTCATTTTTCAGCGCTTTTTTGGTCGTGGGGTGCAGTATGAGATCAGGCAGTACTGCCTCAAGCAATTTCATTGGTGGACTCATAAAAGTATCGTCAACGTGTAAGCTTTTACTAGCAGGGTGGAATACCAATAGCGAGCCTGCATGAATCATCTCATTGGGCGAGATATAATGAATACCTTCTGACAAGGAAAATTTAAGCTCAGGATAGCGTTTGGCTACTGCGTTACTTTCGACCAAGTCATCTGCCCATTGTACTTCCGGTATTTTTTTATGATGACGGCTGCTGCCATAAAATACCGCCTGCGGAAAGTCCTTCGCCATCTGTGTGCAATATACTGTGTGGAATGGATGGACGTTCAGTACGGCTTCGACATCTTGACCGTTATTGGTTAATGCCATGACTTCGTCACGCACTTCACCCGTTAAAGCGTAACTGTCCAAAAATACAAAACGTCCTGAGGCTAGTTTTACCAGTGAGCATTGAGTGCCAATATTTATGACACCGCCAACGCGAAATGAGCCGCGTATATTCCAAAACCCTGAACCTAAATCATGAATTTTATCTGACATTATTATTATCCTTATGTTTTTTTAAAAGTGGGTTGAGAGTGCGAATGCTATTTATTCATATAATAAATGCTTTTAAATAAGTGTTTAAATAGTTATGAGTCTTCAAGCTCAGCACGAGCGCCATCAATGATAGACACTAGCGCGGACTCAAATTCACCTTCGCCAAACCCAACCAAACCAGAGTGTGCACCACAAAAATATCGTACATCACGCCACTTATGTGCCAAATTACTCGCCCAGTCGCAATATTGCTGACCCGCATTTGCCTCATCTTTCAGCGCCTGCTTAGTAGTCGGATGCAAGCCCAAAGTAGGCTGTAGCGCATTTAATAGTTTAGAAGGGGGAATCTCAAAAGTATCATCAACATAAATACTTTGACTGGCAGGATGATAAACCAATAACGAGCCTGCATGGACAGCGTCATCGGGTGCAATATAGTAAATTCCTTTAGGAAGAGAAAATTCAAGTTCAGTATAGCGTGCAGCAACGGCGTCGCTCTCGACCAAATCCTTTGCCCAATTAATTTCTGGTACTTGCTCAAGGTGGCGGCGGCTGCCATAAAATGTGGCTTGCGGAAAGTCTTTTGCCATTTGCGCACAGTGTACGGTATGAAAGGGATGGATATTTAGCACTGCTTCGACATCTTGACCGTTATTAGTCAAGCTCATTACTTGCTGACGAACTTCACCTGTTAACGTATAGCTGTCTAAAAATACAAATCGTCCCGATGCTAGCTTTATTAGAGCAGATTGCCCACCGATATCGATTATGCTGTTTTTAATAAATGAGCCCCGTATACTCCAAAACCCTGCCCCTAAATCATAAATTTTAGCAGACATTGGAATTATTCCTTAATATTTTTTTATTTATAAGTTTTAACGCTTTTAACGTCTTAGATTGTTGAATGATGAATACTGTTTATCAATGAATGATATCTATCATCAATAAATAACACTTAAGATTATGGTTTTTTAAGCACACAAAGTCTGTACTAGAACAGATAGAAACCATGTAGATGTGTAAAAAATAATAAAGCGTTGTTATTTACAGATTATCAAATTATATAACAGGCGCTTATAAACAGTTTTTATAGTCGTAAGCTGATATGCGAGGGCTGCTACTATAATCTTCGTTGTTGCACAAAAACTTGTCGAAACGGGTGTCATCATTGATATAACGATGCATAAAGGCAATACCGGGCTTACTAAGTAATATCTCATTGAAGCGATAGCTTGGACAAAAGTGGCTACCATTTTTTATCTCAATCTTCATTTTAGGTCCAGCAGCATTGTTATAAAAGACATTGCCATGTTTCTTATTAAATGCGATGCGGTCGTTCTGACAACTAATAAACAAAGCTGGCGTGTCCATGTTGCCATAGTTTTTATCGTGATAGGCCGTTTGTGGAATAATGGCACGAACATCACTACGTTCTGTCGCCAGCCGAAGCGTACCGCCGCCACCCATTGACCAACCAATCGCGCCCAAACGCTTGCTATCTATCTGGCCACCAACTGTAGTGTCATTGATAATATGATCAAGGGCTGCGCTCAATTGCGTCGCACGGCTATCTGGATCATCATAGATAGAGTTGGTATTAATAGTAATGACGACAAATCCCCAAGAGGCCAGGCGTGGTCCCCACCACTTAATGGACGATTCATAAGACACATAACCGGGTATCACCGCGATACCGCCTAATAGGCCACAACCGCCAGCATTGGTTGGATAATGAATCGTTCCGCCCCCAAAGCCGTTTGCTAGCTGGCGAGGTACGTGCTTGCTAGCCACAGAAAAAGGACCGTTATCACGAGTGTCTGAAAGATCAGCAGCAGTAATGCTACTATTAGCGATACAGTTTGTTAATGATGTTGATGTTGTTAGCAGTGTCTTGTCTGACGTGACCGCTGTCCCATTTATAGAAAAAATCAGTGCGCCTGTAGCGGCAATCAATTTTGGAAAAAAGGTTGTTTTTAGCATGATAAATAGTCTGTTATATGAGAGTTGTTTTTTCTGTAGGTTATACTATGTAATAGCTAATTTATCTATTACAAATAATGTATCGTAGAGCGCAATAATAGTAGACAGTAATCCATTAGCTGTCAAAAATAACAGTCACCTCTACAGTGTTAAAAATAATTAGCACTGCCTATTTTTGAATGTTTAACACACCCTAATTAAATATAAATCAGACAATAGCAATAACACACCGAAACCTGGGTTTGTTATTTGATGTGATAAAATGATGTGTCACTCGTTTTATTGTGAGCCATGACTTTTTTAGCTATCGGCTCATATATCATCGCCTCATTTCTATCAACTACGCCTACCTAGCCTCAGCTAAAAAGGCCTCCAATATAGCCAATACTACTTTGAATAATACGATTAATAACGACACCAATAATGATGCTAATAACAATGTCAAAGATAACACACAAACAAACCGCGATATTCAAGCGCTTAAAACACAGCCGCCATTTTATTCACCTTCATGGGTATTAAAGCTCACCATTGGCTTGATTGGGATGTTTGCTTTTTTGCAGGTATATTCTATTCAAGCAATTTTGCCCGTATTGATGATGGACTTTTCAGCCACTGAGGTGCAGGCAGGAATGATTGTTGGCGCAACGGTGATGGCGATTGCCATCATGTCGCCGTTTTTAGGGATGCTGTCTGATGCCGTCGGGCGCAAGTCATTTATCGTTGGGGCATTGTTGTTTTTAGCGATACCCACTGCTTTAATCGCCCAAAGTTCGGATATTGGCTGGATGGGTATGTGGCGGTTCATGCAGGGATTGTCTGTCCCAGGTATTACCGTAGTGACAATCGCTTATATCGGTGAGGAGTTTGAGGGACGGGCTGTGACAGAGCTGATGTCGTTTTATGTCTCAGGTTCGGTACTTGGCGGCTTTATGGGTCGGTTTTTACTTGGGCATTTACATGAGCTTATCGGCTGGCGTGCAGGCTACTATGTGATGGCAGCCATGACACTTATCGGTGCGCTGTGGGTCGGCAAGATGCTGCCATCGTCACGGCACTTTGTGGCCAATCCAAATTTTCGCTCAGCGATGCAAACGCTCGGTGAGCATTTGACCAATCGCTATGTAGTGACAGCCTGCCTGCTTGGTGCCTGTGTGCTGTTTTCGCTAGTAGGCTGTTTTACCTTTATCAATCTACATCTTGCTGGCACGCCATATGAATTAGGCACGGGCGCGCTTGCTAATATTTTTGCAGTGTATTTAATCGGGGTAATTATCACGCCATTATCGACCACATTACTACGTCGATTTGGTGCTGCGAGAACGGTTCGAGTAGCAGTTGTGGTGTCGATGATAGGTGTGCTGTTAACGCTCGTGACGCCGTTATGGGGCATTATTGTTGGGCTTGCCATTATGTCATCAGGCGTATTTATTACCCAAGCCGCGACCATCAGTTACATTGCGGTGAATGTTAAAAAAGGGCGCTCCTTGGCCTCTGGTTTATATTATATGGGTTACTACGCTGGCGGCACTATGGGCGCATGGTTATGCGGTATCGTTTATGCGCGCGGACAATGGTCTCTTACCGTTTGGTTATTATTATTTGTACAAATATTGGCATTGTTAGTGGCAAGCATTGGGATGGTCAAAACACGTGTACGGGCGAATTAATATACACTTGTCATAGCATAATGAAACGAATATTTAAATGATAGTTATCGAATCTGTAGTCGTATGATACTTACGCAAGAAGGCTTTACATAGTCTGGGTTTTTTCCTACTATCAAAAGAGGCTTTATTCCAAGTAATGATAACCATGCTAAGTAACAATGTTAAATGACAATACTAAATAATAACGCTAAATGATAATAAAGTGATGCGCTATAAAAGCCATTAAAATGAACTAAAAAAACTACAAGGACGTCAGATTTATGTCAAATATCTACCACAGCGCACCCTCTGCCTACGATTATCCATTATTGGTCAAACAGCTGTTAAACCGTGCCAAAACGGTATCACTTGACCAAGAAATCGTTTATGCGGATAAAAAACGCTTCACTTATAAAGAGCTATTTAACCGTATCAATCGCTTAGCAAATGTTTTAGACAGCTTGAACCTTGATGCTGGTGACGTGGTCGCAGTGATGGATTGGGATAGCCATCGCTACTTAGAGTCGTATTTTGCGATACCGATGTCGCAGTACATTTTGCAAACCGTTAATATCCGCTTGTCACCAGAAAAAGTTCTCTATACCATTAATCATGCGAAACCAAAAGTGCTGATGCTCAACTCTGAATTTGCGCCATTAGTCAAAGATTATCAGTTTGAAAACTCCAGCATTGAGCATATTATTTGGCTCGATGATAATGGGGTGACGTCCGAAGGTGTTTTTGGCGGTAATCAAAACCGTGTTACTGGTGAATATGAGGGACTGCTAGAAGCTGCCAATAGTGATTTTGAATTTCCAGATTTTGATGAAAACACCATCGCAACGACCTTTTATACCTCGGGCACCACAGGTGATCCGAAAGGTGTGTTCTTTAGCCATCGTCAATTAGTTCTACATACTCTCACAGAAGCGGCGACGTTCGGCATGCTACCGAACAAGCAAGGCGTTAGCTATGGCGATGTTTATATGCCGATGACGCCGATGTTCCACGTACATGCGTGGGGTTTCCCGTTTACGGCGACGATGGTTGGTCTCAAGCAAGTCTATCCGGGACGCTATGCACCTGATCTGTTAATGGATTTAATTATTAACGAAAAGGTTAGTATCACCCATTGCGTACCAACGATTTTGCAGATGGTCCTTAAGGAAGCGCAGGATCGTGACGCTAGCTTTAATGGTCTAAAAATGATTATCGGTGGTTCAAGGTTGACCGAAGGCTTAGCTAAAGCAGCCATGGCACAGGATATTGAAGTGTATACCGGCTATGGTATGTCAGAGACAGCGCCGCTCATTAGCTTGACAGAATTTAGCATAGATGAGCCTGAAATGACTGAAGATGAAGACATTGCTCGTCGCTGTATGACAGGTAAGCCTGTGCTCATGGTTGATGCTCAAGTGTGGAATACAAGCAATGAGTCGGTTGGTAAAGGTAAAGATAATACTGGCGAGCTGGTGCTACGAGCACCTTGGTTGACCCAAAGCTATCTGAAAAATGACGATGCCGGTAAAGAGCTGTGGGAACATGGCTATATGCATACCCAAGACATCGCTTATATACGCCCTGATGGTTATATTCAAATTACAGATCGTTTAAAAGATGTCATTAAATCAGGTGGTGAGTGGATATCTTCATTAGAGATTGAAACGATTTTATCATTGCATCCATCGGTGGCTGATGTGTCCGTGATTGGTGTCCGTGATAAACAGTGGGGCGAGCGTCCTTTAGCATTAGTCGTACTCAAGCCTGCCTGCCAAGACACCAAAGCGGAAGACATAAAAGCGATTGCTGAGCAGGCAGTGGAGCGCGGTATTATCCCTAAATACGGTGTGCCTAGTCAGTTTAAGTTTGTCGATGAACTACCTAAAACCTCGGTCGGTAAACATGACAAAAAAGTGATGCGTGAGATGTATGACAATCAGACCGAAGTATAATAGGATTGGATTATTAGCTTATAAGTCGCTTGAACCTGTCAAAATATCAAGCAAATATACGCTTAATAGTTGACCTTTATGGTTAGCTCTGCTACATTTTAAATCGATACCAATTAAACCGATACATAATGTATCGGTTTTTTCGATCTGGTAAGGATAGCTGGCAAGGAAAGCCAGTCTTGTATTATGATATTATTTAATAAAATCGTATCGCATCATCCATCATTACGCTAAGGACAGCTATTATGAGCGAGCAAGCTATTAATCAAAGCAGCAATCAAGCTGTTAATAAAAATACTAATCAAGTTTCTGCCGAAACCTCCCAAGCATTATCTGATACTACTCAAACCTTTGCTGATATATATCATGATTCAATCAATAATCGTGAGCAGTTTTGGGCGGAACAAGCAAAGCGTATCTATTGGCATAAAGCGCCTGAGCAAATCCTTGATGACAGCAATTTACCGTTTGCTAAATGGTTCGTCGGCGGTGAGACCAATCTTTGTTATAACTGTGTCGATCGACATCTTGAAGAACGTGCCGAGCAGGATGCTTTTATCTGGCTATCCTCGGAGATCAATCAAGAGTTAATAGAAACCTATCCAGCCGTGGTAGATGCCTTCAAAGATTTGGGCAATAACGTTGAGTTTTACACCGACTATACCAAGCACCGCCTGACTTATAACGACCTGTATAAAGAGGTGAATTATTTTGCTGATGTGCTGCATAGGCAGGGTGTCAAGCAAGGCGATCGCGTGATTATTTATATGCCGATGATTTTAGAGGCCGCTTATGCGATGTTGGCCTGCGCGCGTATCGGCGCTATCCATTCAGTCGTGTTTGGTGGTTTTGCGGCGCATAACTTAGCCATTCGTATGGATGATGCCGAAGCAAAAATGGTCATTACGGTAGATGCTGGCTTACGTGGTGGTAAGGTAGTTAATTATAAAAGCCTCGTCAACCAAGGTGTTGAGCAAGCGACCATTAAGCCTGAGCATGTACTGGTCGTTGATCGCGGTATCTTACCTTTTAAAGCGCAGGGTATTGACGTCGATTATGCGACTGAGCGCCGTATCAGTTGCGAGGCCAATGCTATCGTCGAGCCGGTGTGGTTAGAATCTAACACCCCGTCATACTTGCTTTATACCTCAGGTACTACCGGTACGCCAAAAGGCGTGCAGCGTGATACCGGTGGTCATGCTGTGGCGCTGACGACTTCGATGGATTATATCTACGATGGTCAGGCAGGCGAGACTTTTTGGGCGATATCGGATATCGGCTGGGCAGTCGGACACTCTTATACTATTTATGCGCCATTGCTGGCAGGCATGACCAGTGTCATGTATGAAGGGCTACCGCATCGACCAAATCCGGGTATCTGGTGGCGAATTGTGGAAGCTAATAAGGTCAATATCCTATTTACCGCGCCGACCGGCGTGCGTATGCTTAAAAAACAAGATGAGACTTGGATGACGCGCTATGATGTGTCAAGCGTTAAGTCATTCTTTTTAGCAGGTGAGCCGCTAGATGAGTCAACTGCCAATTGGCTGACTAAGCATTTAGGCGTACCAATTTTAGACCACTATTGGCAAACTGAGTCAGGCTGGCCGATTCTAAGTAATACGCCCAAATTCAATCATAAATCGCATAAACAAGGCTCGCCCGGCTATCCCATGTATGGCTATGATGCGCACGTCATCAATGAAGAAACCGGCGAGCCATGTAAAGCTGGCGAAAAAGGTTTGCTTGCGATTCGCGCGCCCTTACCACCGGGCTGTTTAACAACGGTTTGGCGTAATGATAAGCGCTTTATTGACAGTTACTTTAGCTTAGCGGATAGCAATCAATATTCGACTTCAGACTATGCTGTCGTTGATGAAGATGGCTATTTCCATATTCTCGGTCGTACCGATGACGTCATTAATGTCGCAGGCCATAGGCTCGGTACTCAAGAAATAGAAGAAGCCATTAGCACCCATCCAGAGGTAGCAGAATGTGCTGTCGTGGGTATTCATGACGAACTTAAAGGTGAATTACCCATTGCCTTTTGTGTGCTAAGAGACCAAGAACAAGTAGCTACTACTGAAAACCGTTTCCGCCTTGAGCAGCAGATTATTGGCGCAGTGGTCAAGTCACTTGGCGGTATAGCGCGTCCAGCAGCGGTTTATTTTCCACTAGCACTACCAAAGACCCGCTCTGGCAAAATCTTACGCCGTGCTATTCGTGCATTGGCAGAAGGTAAACCAACGGGTGATATGTCGACCCTTGATAATCCAACGGCGATTGATGCGGTCAAACAGTCTATGAAGGATTATTAGTAAGGTTATTAGAAAGAGCGATTGGTATTGTCTAAATGCCGATTTCCATTAGCATTCATCGCTACTGTTTTTCACTTAAGCCCATGAATCATTATGGGCTTTTTTGTGGGCTTGAAACTTAAGCAAGGTTGAAGTCTAATAAAACTTCAATAAAGGGCTTGACCACAAAATCACATTATTGCTATAGTCAATAACGATACAAATTAAATCATTTTAAATGAGGACGCTGCTACGCTTAATTCGGTTATGACCATTAAGTGAATAGCGGTAGTCTTGCAAACAAGATAAGGATATCTTATGCATCACGTCCAACAGCTCATCAATGGTAAATTTACCAAATCATCTACTAACGAATGGATTGATATTAGGGATCCGGCAACCCAAGAGATTATCGCTAAGGTGCCGCAAACAACTGATGATGAAATTAATCAAGCCGTTGCAGCAGCAAAGGCTGCTTTTCAAACCTGGCGCAAAACGCCTATTACCACACGTGCACGTATATTTTTAAAGTATCAGGCGCTGATTCGTGAACACATGGACGAGCTGGCAGAGATCTTAACTGCTGAGCAAGGTAAAACCATTGCCGATGCGCGTGGTGATGTGTTTCGTGGTTTAGAAGTGGTCGAGCATGCGGCCGGTATTGCCAACTTACAAATCGGCGACTATGTCGAAAATGTCGCATCTGGTGTCGATACTTATAGTATCTGGCAGCCGCTAGGTGTTTGCGCGGGTATCACACCGTTTAACTTTCCAGCGATGATTCCGCTATGGATGTTCCCAATGGCGATTGCCACGGGCAATACGTTTATCCTAAAACCATCTGAACAAGATCCAATGGTCACGATGCGTTTGGTTGAGCTAGCAATAGAAGCGGGTGTACCTGAAGGGGTGCTAAACGTTGTCCATGGTGGCAAAGCAACGGTTGATGCTATTTGCGATCATCCAGATATTAAAGCGGTATCTTTTGTTGGTTCTACCGCCGTTGGTAAGCATGTCTATGAGCGTGCCAGTCAGTCAGGTAAACGTGCACAGTGTATGATGGGCGCTAAAAACCATGGCGTTATCTTACCTGATGCCAATAAAGAGCAAACACTCAATCAGTTGGCGGGCGCCGCATTTGGTGCTGCTGGTCAACGCTGTATGGCACTATCGGTCGTAGTATTAGTCGGTGCTGCAGGTGAATGGATTGATGATATCAAAGCCAAAGCAGAAGGCTTAATCGTCTCAGCTGGTAAACATGATAAAGACTTAGGTCCACTGATTTCTCCTGCCGCAAAAGCGCGCGTTGAGCATTTGATTAGCACAGGGGTAGAAGAAGGGGCGAGCTTGATTCTTGATGGTCGTGGTATTACGGTTGAAGGCTTTGAGAAGGGTAACTTCGTTGGACCGACTATCTTTGATAAGGTCACTGCTGATATGCAAATTTATAAAGAAGAAATATTTGGTCCTGTACTTTGTATCATGCGCGCCGATAGTCTTGATGAGGCGATTGAGCTGCTAAATGCCAATCCACATGGTAATGGTACGGCAATCTTTACTCAGTCAGGGGCCGCCGCCCATAAATTTCAGCAAGATATAGAGGTCGGTCAAATCGGTATTAACTTGCCGATTCCTGTGCCACTACCGATGTTCTCTTTCTCTGGTTCACGTGCCAGTAAGCTTGGTGATCTCGGTCCTTATGGCAAGCAAGCGGTGCAGTTTTATACCCAGACTAAAACGGTTACTGCGCGCTGGTTTGATGATGAAGCAAGCCGCGGGGTCAATACTACTATTTCAATTTAATGGTTAATCACTTATATTTGCGGTATAGCGTTAATATTGCTTAAGGTATTTATAGTATTATTAAAACGCAGTCTTATGATCGCTATATCGCTAGATTATTTGAAACAATGATTGTAATAACGTCAATAAGCTAACTGTTTATCAATTTTAACACCATATTCGCTCTGCAAGCCCAAGGACTACCTTATGGATTTTTCATTGACCGATGACCAAATCGCCTTTCGCCAAACTGCCAGACAGTTTGCGCAAAAAGAGCTAAGGCCGAATGCCGCTGAATGGGATCGCACATCCCATTTCCCAATTGACGTGATTAAAAAGTCAGGCGAGCTTGGTTTTTTGGGGTTATATACTAACCCTGAGTATGATGGCTTGGGTCTGCCGCGTTTAGATTCTGCCATGGTTTTTGAGGAACTGGCATGGGGTGATACGGCTGTTGCTGCTTATATGAGTATTCATAATATGGCTGGCTGGATGATCGGTGAATATGGCAGTGATGCTTTGTGCAAAAAATATTTGCCAAATATGGTCAGCGGTGAATGGCTTGGTAGTTATTGCTTAACAGAACCCAATGCTGGATCTGATGCCGCCTCACTGCGCACCAAAGCCGATAAGCAAGGCGACCATTACCTGCTTACTGGTGAAAAAACCTTTACCTCAGGGGCAGGCTCAACCGATGTATTAGTGGTTATGGCGCGTACAGGCGGTGCAGGACCCAAAGGCATTTCAGCCTTTGTCGTGGATGCCGATAGCGCTGGTATTGAATATGGCAAAAACGAGCATAAAATGGGCTGGAAAGCGCAGCCAACGCGCACCATTAGCTTTAAAGATGTCAAAGTACCGATAGAAAAT
>NZ_NEXU01000079.1:0-87912 GCF_002224105.1 Psychrobacter sp. DAB_AL32B
CCTCGAGTGCAGGATCACACGATGTATTTGTTGTTATGGTGCGTACAGGCGGTGCAGGACCCAAAGGCATTTCAGCCTTTGTCGTGGATGCCGATAGCGCTGGTATTGAATATGGCAAAAACGAGCATAAAATGGGCTGGAAAGCGCAGCCAACGCGCACCATTAGCTTTAAAGATGTCAAAGTACCGATAGAAAATCTCATCGGCGAGGAAGGTCAAGGCTTTCGTATCGCGATGAAGGGCTTAGATGGCGGCCGTATTAATATTGGGATTTGTGCAGTTGGTACCGCGCAAGCAGCGCTCGAGACCGCAACCAATTATGTGCAAGAGCGCAGCCAATTCGGTAGCCCGATTGCCACCTTACAGTCAGTACAGTTTAAGCTCGCCGATATGCTGACCCAAACGATTACTGCACGGCAAATGCTTTATCTAGCAGCCAACAAAGTCGATAATAATGATGCGCAAGCCTCTACTTACTGTGCGATGGCAAAACGATTATCGACTGATCTTTGTTTTGATGTAGCTAATGAAGCCCTGCAATTACATGGTGGTTACGGCTATTTAAACGAGTATCCACTCGAGCGCCATGTGCGAGATTTGCGCGTGCATCAGATTTTGGAAGGTACCAATGAGATTATGCGAGTGATTGTCTCACGTCAGCTGCTACAAGACGATGCGCTAAGCCAGTTACGCTAATTATTTTATACAAATAGATAATTTGCTTATTCGAATTTATAAATAAAGCGGTTTTATAAAAAATTATAACAAGGATGTTCCATGACGGATTATACCAACTTAAACCTATCGATTGATGGTCATACCGCCACACTCACACTCAATAATCCACCTGCTCATACTTGGACGATAGACAGTCTACAGGCGCTTAAGCAGTTGGTTACTGACCTTAATGCCAACGATGATATCTATGCTTTAATCATCCATGGTGACGGCGAGAAGTTCTTTTCAGCAGGCGCAGATCTCAATAATTTTGCCGATGGTGATAAAGGTCGCGCGATAAGTATGGCTATTGCTTTTGGCGAAGCATTTGAGGCGCTGTCAGCCTATCGTGGTGTGAGTATCGCTGTTATCAATGGCTATGCGATGGGCGGCGGACTTGAATGTGCGTTAGCTTGTGATATTCGTATCGCTGAAGCGCATGCGCAAATGGCATTGCCAGAAACTGGTGTGGGCTTATTGCCATGCGCAGGCGGTACGCAAAACCTAACTATGTTAGTTGGCGAAGGCTGGGCAAAGCGAATGATATTGTGCGGTGAGCGCGTCGATGCAGAGACAGCATTGCGTATTGGTTTGGTCGAAGAAGTTACTGCAAAAGGTGGAGGTTTATTAGCAGCACAAGCACTAGCGCAAAAAGTCGCTAAACAATCCCCCGTTGCCGTCAGTTATTCTAAAGCACTGATTCAAGCGGCAAGAGACACGCCGCCTGCGCAAAACCTTATCCATGAGCGTGAAGCATTTGTGAAGTTGTTCGACACCATGGATCAGCGCGAAGGCGTACAAGCCTTCTTAGAGAAGCGTAAACCCAATTGGAAAAATAAATAAACGCTATTGAATCAAACTTAATGATAGTATTTTTCTTTTAATTTTCGTAGGTCACTTTTATGACAGCAGCTATGACAGCGACGGATGATAGCAAGCATCCGGAATCCATAGAAAATAGAGAGCAAGAAGCGCCGGTATTATTCAGCACCGAGCCGACAGATTGTGGTCACCTAATTGGGATAATGACGTTAAATACCCCTAAATCTCTTAATGCCTTGAGCGTTGAGATGTGTCAATTACTATCACAACAGTTAGAACAATGGCAACGTGATGATCGGGTAGTGGCCTTGGTGTTAAGAGGCGCAGGCGATAAGGCATTTTGTGCCGGCGGAGATATCCGTAAGCTGTATGACAGTATGTCGGAAACCGCGCCGCTACCGAATCCTTATGCGACGGAGTTTTTTAGTCATGAATACCGTCTCTATCGGCAAATGCATTTTTACTCCAAGCCGTTAATACTCTGGGGTGATGGTATTATCATGGGTGGCGGTATGGGACTGATGGCTGGTTGCAGTCACCGTTTGGTTACCGAGCGCACACGCTTTGCTATGCCTGAGATTACTATTGGACTATTCCCTGATGCGTCTGGCAGTTGGTTTTTGCAGCGTATGCCCGCCAAAACTGGCTTGTTTTTAGGGCTGACTGGTGCGCAGTGTAACGGCAACGATGCCTTATTGGTCAATCTTGCCGAATATGCGGTGGCTAGCAGTGACTATGACGCCATCATCCAACGCTTAAAGCAGAGTGATTGGCAAGCGGCAGCTGACTCTGGTAGTACCGATAAGTTTCATAATAATAGCGCTTATAGTATCGTCAGCCGTGCACTAGCTGCGCAGCCAATAGCCGAGTTGCCTACTAGCAAATTAGCAAGTTATTGGCATCCTATCCAACAGCTGATGAATAGCGGTAGTTTGGGTGATATTGATGCAGTATTACAAAGTGATGAGGCGCTAGCACAACTAGATAAAGGTTTTGCTGAGGATAGCTGGACGCAGCGGGCAGTGGCAACGTATCGGCATGGTTGCCCAGTGACTGCTGCCTTGACCTATGGGCTTTATCATAAAGCCACTGATTTATCGCTAGAGCAGGTTTTATATTTAGAAACCAATGTGGCGGTACATTGTGCGGCCAATCCTGACTTTAAAGAAGGTGTGCGTGCGCTGCTGATAGATAAAGATCGCAATCCACAATGGTCGCGCTCATTAGCAGATTGTCTTAGCGCAGAAGGACAGCAGTACATTCATCAGCACTTTGTAAATCCTTATCCTAAAGGTGAGCATCCTTTGAGTGATTGGCTGAGCGATGGCGCATTAGGAAGTCAGTTTGTACGTTAATTTTGTGCGTTAATCACGTAACTTGCTCACCACTATAACGATTAGATATAAATCAAACTTAAAAAACAATGCAAGACCACATTTAACACTGTCTACATAATCAATCATCAAGGAGCGATGAGATGGGTCAAAAGGATATAAGTACGACTGCTAATAACAGTGACAGTGATAACAATACTGTTAAAGCAAATATCGCCTTTATCGGGCTTGGTAATATGGGCGCACCAATGGCGGAAAATTTGTTAAAGGCAGGTTATGCGCTATCTGTATATGACTTATCTGCAGACGCAACCCAGCGCTTACAGAAAGCAGGTGCGCGCGTTGCAGATAGCCCAAAAGACGCGGCAAGCGATGCTCAAGTCGTTATAAGCATGTTGCCTGCTGGCAAGCATGTCCATGCGGTTTATTTAGGTGATACAGAAGATGGTAAAGTAGCCAATGGTTTACTTGCAGAGTTACCGAAAGGCACCTTGGTGATTGACAGTAGTACCATCGCTGCAGCTGATGCAAGATTAGTGGCAGAGGCAGCAAACAAGCTGGGTATCGACTTCTTAGATGCGCCAGTCTCTGGCGGTACGGGCGGCGCTATTGCTGGTAGTCTTACCTTTATCGTTGGTGGTAGCGCTGATGCGTTTGCTAAAGCTGAACCAATACTGGCGGTCATGGGCAAACACATCTTTCATGCTGGCGAGCAGGGTGCCGGACAAGTCGCAAAAATCTGTAATAATATGCTGTTAGGTATTCTAATGGCGGGAACGGCAGAAGCGATTAACTTAGGCGTCAAAAATGGCTTAGATCCCAAAGTGCTGTCAGATATTATGCTACAAAGCTCCGGTCGTAACTGGACACTCGAGGTCTATAACCCTTATCCGCAGGTAATGGAAAACGTACCGTCAAGTAATCATTACCAAGGCGGCTTTATGAGTAAATTGATGCAAAAAGACCTTAATCTAGCGATGCAAACGGCGCAGGATGCCAATGTCGATACGCCAATGGGTGCCAAAGCCACAGAGCTTTATGGAGCGCATACCGTAGAAAATGGAGATAAGGATTTTTCTAGTATTATGGCTCGCTACGATAGCACCGTGCTGTCTTCGTAGTATTTATCTATCATATAGTCGATTCATTTTAAAAAGGTCTGCACTATTATAATAGTGCAGACCTTTTTTTATATTTTTAATAGGTAGTTTAGCTTTGCAGATCATAGACGAGCGTTTGAATATCTTGTGCCGCTATTTGCAGTCGTGGTACATGAGTCAATAGCTCATCCAGCGATACTCGTATGGTTGGGGCATGAATATATAATGAGGCCAGATAGCGAGATTTTTTATCCAATACGGGAACCGATACGGCGACCATCTCAGAGATAAACTCTTCATTATCAATACCGATGCCAGTTTCAGCGATACGATCAAGCTCGGCGTTTAACGCATCAATATCCGTGATTGTATTTTTGGTAAACTTGTCTAATGAAAGACCTTGCAGTATCTTATCGCGACTGGCGATGGATAGCTGACTTAAATATAGCTTGCCAGTTGCGGTACACCACATCGGTGATTTTGCGCCCACTGGTAGATAAATCTGTAACGGTAAGCTCGTTTGTGCACGGTTGGTATAGATCATATTCATATGATAAGGAACGCCAATACCGCACGTTTCCTTAAGTTCATTGACCAGATTTTGCAAAATTATTTGTCGCTCATTGAAGAACAGTCGCTGTTGCCAAAGCTCGACACTTAAATTACGTACCCGCTTGCCAGGAACAATACCACCGCCAATATCGACAGTCACAAACCCTTCGTCAACCAGATTTTGAATCAATCGATGGATGGTCGGCTTTGGAATATCAAGCTTTTGCGACAGCTCAAGTGGCGAGAGTGGCTTAGAGGCATAAGATACCGCCTCGATAATCTCTAGCACACGGGTAATCGACGATACTTTAGGCATATGAATGGCTCAGTAATAATGAAAAGAATACAGCAGAGAACATCACGACGTTTTAAGCAATGAGACTGAAGAAATAACACGAAACAAGAATAAATATAAAGACACATGGGAACGGTATTACTCATCTAATCTAGCATAATATCGCGCTTAGACAAGCCTATATAGTATTATATATAAATGCATTTAGGTTGCGCGCCATTATCTATAAAATATTGCTAAATTATTTAAAAACTATCTATAAGTTATCTAGGCGCTTAAGTAATATTAGATACGTTAACTCACAAACCACAACAAACTGTAGTAATAAACTCTATAAACGTCATTGAGTTAATTTATAAGGTGGTTCATCATACAGACATATTTTGTAATACCTTTACATGAGCGTTAAGCGTATCAATATTCATGTTTAGGCTACGCAGTGGCTTTAAGAGTGTTGTGTAACGATAATGCAAAGTTTTGCGCGTTGGTGTAGCAATTATTACAATATCTATGCAATCTTTACATAATGGTAAATAAAAAGTGCGTCTTTAGGGGTGACTTTTTGAGTTAAAATTGTTTTAATCTGCACATCAAAATGATTGTTCAAAAAGAGCTGGGATATCATTTTTTTACGGGCGAATTATTTTATACTTTAGGAGAGTAATTATGAAACTTATTAAATTAACAGCAATTTCTGCTGCCATCTTAGCATCAACTGCTGCACTAGCTGCTGATCCAATTATCGTTGTTGACGGCGATGAAGCTGTTGTATACGAAGCTGAGCCAGTAGCTGTTGCTTATGAAGTGCAACCAGCTTATGCATATGATGCTGACGCTAGTGCGTTACGCAACACAACTGGTGCTGTAGTTGGTGGTACTAAGACTTTGTTCCAAACTGTTACTCATCCAGCAGCTGTCAGTGCTGAGATTGGTACACTAGGTTATGGTGCTAACATTGCTTGGGGCGTTAACGACAAAACTGAGCTACAAGCTGGTTGGTCTGGCATGAACTTTGATGGCGATAGAGATCTAAATGCTAATGACTCTTGGATCAACTGGGATAAAGCATTGGGTGATGGTTATGGTAACTATCAAGGTACAATGGATTATGATGTAGACTTCAGTAATCCATACATCGGTGTTCAAATGCGTCCGTTTGCTAATAACTTCACAGTTGGTGCCGGTACGATGGTCCCACGTAACAAGCTTGCAGCTACACTCACTGCTGACACTGGTTCAACAGCAAATGTTTCTATCGATGGTGTTGACTACCAAGTTGATACTGCAACTATCAGAGCTGAAAACAAAAACAAATTAGCACCTTATGCTACTATCGGTTACCGTCCAAATATTACCCAAAACTGGGGTGTATTCGGTGAGTTAGGCGCAGCCTACATGGGTAAGATGGATGCTGAAGTAACTGGTGTTACTGGAACTTCAGCTAATATAGCTGACTTCGCAGCAGCAGCAGAAAAAGAAATCAAAGATAAAGACGTTTGGTACCCAATCGTTAAAGTTGGTGCAACTTACCGCTTCTAATTTAATAACAGTCATTAAACTGTTATTAAAAGAAGAATAAGCGCATAAAAAAACGATCCTGAAAAGGGTCGTTTTTTTATGCCTAAAATAAAGAATAAGGGTTATTTAGCGTCACTATATTTAGGCGTTATTTAATAGACAATGACGATCTGCTGAGAGGGAATAAGAGCAATATGATAATTTGCTTCAGAATCAGCAACTACTATCAAAGGTACATCTTCTTGACTGCTATTGCTTAAGTTTGCAATAAGAGAGGAGTAATCCATTCCTAAACCCTGCGCAAGTTTATATTGATAGATCTTGATAAAGCTTTCTTTTATCTGCCACAGTAATTTGACGATATTGTCACGCTGGATCATCGGCAATGTTCGCAAGATAGCGATCTCATTAGAATGATAAAAACGCTGTGCTATATGCCATGCAACATCATTGACTTCTATATCGATACCCACCGCACGATAGCGACTAATAATCACCGCCACTTTATCGTCAAAATATTTTTCATTATTGGGTTTAACGTTTGTACTTTTACTATTAGCACCAGTATGGCTGAAACATACATAATATTGGCTAGTATTGAGTCGATAAGGAAAGCTAGTGTCATCTAAATTATCACTAACATTTAGCTTGTTAAGTAGTGATTGTAATAATAGTCGCACTCCTGCACGTTGCTGCTGGCGCTGTTTATAAGCCATTTCGCGTACGGATAGAAGCGTTGTTTGAGAAGTTTGATAGTGCCATTTAAAGTTATGGAGCTTGATTTCGTGAGTGTTTACTCGATTTGATATAAATAACGGTGACAATTTGCCTGATTGGTTTAGATTATTTATAGGGAGAGGTACACTCACTTGTGCAGTCGCGCACCATGTCATTGGGTCGAGCTGAGTATATTGGATATGGTCTAGATTGGAGTTTTGCATCATATATTTATTGTAGAAGCTGATCGCTTATATTTATATTTATATTTATATTTATGTTTATCTTAACGCAACAGAATGCAAAAAGCCCAACAATATATTGCTGGGCTTTTTTTATACGAATGACGTCTTGTTAAACGATATTAATAAGACAATTCAGCACGGCGGTTTTGTGCATAAGCATCTTCGCTCTGACCGGCAGCAGCAGGACGCTCTTCACCATAGCTGATCACACGAATATTGTTTACTGCAACGCCTTGTGCAGCAAGATAATCACGTGCTGCTTGGGCACGGCGTTCACCTAGTGCGATGTTATATTCACGGCTACCGCGCTCATCGGTATGACCTGCGATAACAACGCCAGCTGCTGGGTTTGATTTTAATAAACCGGCGTGTTGGTTTAATACGCCAGCCGATTGTGAGGTAATCTCACTGCTATCAAATGCGAAGTATACAACGGCTTGTAGGTTTTCAGCACCGGTAATAACGGCATTTGAGTTATCTACAATAACAGCGCCATTATAACCAGCTTGACCACCTGGAATACCTAGTGGGGCAACGACAACTTCAGAAGTAGCGCGTTTGTTAGCACAACCTGATGCGAAGACAACGGCGCTTGATAATACAGCTAGTGCAGCGATTTTTGAAAAACTGGTTGACATAAAGAGCTCCTAAAATTTTAATTAAATTTGTTTTTTTAAACTGCTTAGGATAAAACTTAGGCAATTGCTATCATAATATACTAAATGTTACTTTATGTAAGTACTATTACTGTAAATAATTCTAGAATTTACAAATAGATATGACGCCCATTGCCAAAAGTGTTTGACTAAATTTATTGATTGTCATCAATTTCCTTATTCCATTATTTTAACCATAATTATCTCACGATTAAGCTGTGTTAGTGATGAGAGGCGTATTTAGTAATCAATGAATCAAAATTTTAGTTATTAGTCATATGCTAACACTGGATGATAAGCTCGATTTTATTCATAATCGCCCTTGAAATTTGGTCGTTTAGGTCAATGTAGCTAAATGCCACTATAAATCTAATCATAAAAAATAATAGGAATCCATATGTCCATCGCTGAAACCGACGCGCAAATTATCAATCCTGAAATGCCTGATGTACCGCTACACGCGCCCAGTAAAATTAGCTTAACAGATTATCAACAACCAAGCTTCGATGTCGAAACCGTCAATTTAGATGTTAAGTTGTTTGAGGACCATGCGCAGGTAAATAGCACCCTAAAGATGGTACGTCAAACGGCAGGAGATCTCGTTTTATTTGGTGAAGATTTAGAGTTGCTGGCCATTACGATGAATGGTGAGCGATTGACAGCTGAGCGTTATCAGCAAGCAGCCAGTAAGTTGACGATTCCTGATGCGCCTGATGAGGTAACGTTAGAGATTCAGGTTCGCATCTGCCCGCAGACCAATACGGCGCTGGAAGGATTTTATATGGCGGGTAGTGGCGACGATACGATGTTTGTCACACAGTGTGAGCCAGAGGGCTTTCGTAAGATTACTTTTTATCCAGATCGCCCTGATGTACTAGCGATATTTACCACCCGTCTTGAGGCTGATAAGCGTTATCCAACGCTATTGGCCAATGGTAATTTGATCGAAGCGGGCGAGGTTGAGGGTGCACCAGACCGTCATTATGCGATTTGGCATGATCCGACCAATAAGCCAAGCTATCTGTTTGCTTGTGTGGTTGCTGATTTAGATGTGTTGACAGATTCTTATACTACCAGTGAAGGTCGAAACGTCTTGCTTGAAGTATACGCAAAGTCTGCCGATATTGATAAATGTGATGTCGCTATGCAAGCACTAAAAGACTCAATGAAATGGGATGAGGACAATTATGGCCGTGCCTATGACTTAGATCGCTATATGATCGTTGCGGTCAGTCAATTCAATATGGGTGCGATGGAAAATAAAGGGCTGAATATCTTTAATACCGCTTGTGTGTTATCAAGCCCTGAGACGACAACGGATAGCCGTAGTTTTAGTGTGAAAGCCATCATCGCCCATGAGTATTTCCATAACTGGACGGGCAATCGTATCACTTGCCGCGATTGGTTCCAGCTGTGCTTAAAAGAAGGCTTCACCGTCTATCGTGATCAATCGTTTTCAGCTGATCAACAGTCGAGTGCAGTACAGCGTATTGATGATGTCGCCACCTTACGCGCCCATCAGTTTGCAGAGGATGCAGGACCACTTGCGCATCCTGTGCGTCCTGAGAGTTTCGTTGAGATTAATAACTTTTACACCACCACTGTCTATGAGAAAGGTGCTGAAATCGTCCGTATGATTGCTAATATTCTCGGACCAGATGACTTTCGTAAAGGGACGGATGAGTATTTCCGGCGTTATGATGGGCAAGCGGTCACGGTTGAGGACTTTTTATCTGCACTTAGTATTACTAATGACAAAATCGAAGACTTTATCGATTGGTATCGTCAGCCGGGTACGCCAGTTGTTTCTGGTCATCAAGACTACGACAGCGCGGCACAAACATTAACCATTACGTTGAGTCAGCAAACACGTCACGTGAGTGGTTTTGATGCCCCAAAACCATTGCCTATTCCGGTCGCGACGGCGTTATTTGATAAAAATTCTGGTGATATCATCGTTGAGCGTATGTTGTTATTAGACCAAGCAACCCAAACGTTTGAAATTGAAGGGGTGACTAGTGAGCCTGTAGTATCTTTACTACGTGATTTTAGTGCGCCAGTGCAGCTTAATTATGATTATCAAGATGAAGATTTGGCATTTTTACTTAAACATGAAACCAACGGTTTTAACCGCTGGCAAGTGACGCAAATGCTGGTCAACCGTATTTTGCTGCAGAGTAATGATACAGAGGTATATCTGCAAGCATTGGCTCAGACATTGCCTGACCTAGCTGCCGACGATGCGATGTTGGCTGCGCGCTTGCTTGATATCCCATCGGCACAAGAGCTGGCTGCTGCCATTCATAAAGATTATGATCCAGAGTTGATTAAAGCGCAGCGTGAAGGCTTGTATCAGCAGTTGGCAGATGCTCTGAAAGATCAGTGGACAGCGCTTTATAAACAGTTGCCAATGCAGTCTTATGAAGACAGCGCTGAAGCTCGCGGCACCCGCGCCTTGCGTAATGTGGTGTTAGACATGGCATTGACTGCCAACGTTGAAGGGGCGGCAGAATGGGCGCAGCAGCAGTATGACAACGCTAGCTGTATGACGGAGCGTTTTGGTGCTCTAAAAGTCATGGTCAATCATCAAGTAGCAAATGCCGATGATTATTTAGCAGATTTTTATCAGCGTTTTCAAGCAGACGATTTGGTCATTGATTTGTGGTTTAGCGTGCAAGCCTCTGCCGATAATGTCAGTACCGATACTATTGAATCATTATTAGCGCATACAGATTTTGATTGGAATACGCCCAATCGTGTGCGCTCAGTAATTAGCGCCTTTACCTCGCAGCCAACGGTGTTATGGACACCAGAAGGTTTAGATATATATACGGCTGTCATTAAAAAGCTGGATGAGTCTAATCCAATGATAGCGTCGCGCTTATTACAAGTACTGGCACGCTGGTATACTTTAGCTGAACCACGTCGTCAAATGGCACATGAGCATTTGCTTGATTTACAGCAATATGTGTCATCTAAACACGTACATGAGAGCTTAACTAGTGTATTAGGTGCAGCGAGTGAGTAGTATCAAGTAAACTATTTTATAAGTTACAGAGTATAAAAAATCCCGTCTGACATTCTAGTGTCAAACGGGATTTTTTATGAACTGCTTAATGCTTTCTAAATTGCTTAATAACCATTAATTATAGCTCATTGCTATTAACGGTTAGGCAATACATCTTTTACCATATCGCGTAAATCGTGTAGCGCTTTGACCGTGCTATCCCAATCGAGGCAACCATCGGTAATAGACATGCCGTATTCGAGTGCATCTAAATCAGCGGTCAACTCTTGACGACCACCCTTTAAGTGACTCTCAATCATCATACCAATAATAGATTTATTACCGTTTTTAATTTGCTCTGCGACGTTTTGGATAACCATCGGTTGTAAGTAAGGGTCTTTACCTGAGTTGGCATGACTTGAGTCAATCATAATCTTGCTACTGGTTTTGCCTTTAGCGAGCGCATCTTCTACTTGCGCAACGGCAGTTTCATCATAGTTAGGCTTGCCGTTACCACCGCGTAATACCACGTGCGCGTATGGGTTGCCTTTAGACTTGATGATAGACACTTTGCCATCAGATGATAAACCGAGGAAGCTATGACCGGCTTTTACGGCTTGCATAGCGTTGACTGCGACCGTCATGCCGCCATCGGTACCATTCTTAAAACCAACTGGACATGATAAGCCTGAGCTCATCTCGCGGTGCGTTTGGCTCTCAGTAGTACGTGCGCCAATCGCTGACCAACTGATCAAATCCTGCATGTACTGCGGCGTGTTCGGATCAAGGGCTTCTGTGGCACAAGGTAGACCTTTCTCATTTAAATCAAGCAGTAGCTTACGAGCAGTACGCAGACCTTTTTCGATATCAAAGCTGTCATTCATATCAGGGTCGTTAATCATGCCTTTCCAGCCGACGGTCGTTCGTGGCTTTTCAAAATAGACACGCATCACAACGAATACGCTATCTTCGATCTCTTTTGCCAATATGGCTAAACGATCGGCATATTCGTGGGCGGCTTTGATATCGTGAATAGAGCAGGGGCCAATCACAACGAATAAGCGCTTGTCTTTACCATCTAAGATATCTTGGATAGTATGGCGACCTTTTAGCACTGTGTGATAGGCTTGTTCTGATAAAGGCAGCTCAGTTTTTAGCTCATTAGGTGTGATTAAAGGAATAAATTTTTCAATATTCACGTCGTCAATATCTGCATTGTGGGTAGCTGGTGTTGTCATGGTTATATATCGTCTAGCTAATGTATGGGGATATTCATTATGCGGACAAAAACGCCAGTTGACAAGGGTAGTCGAGCAGTTAATTGACTGCTAACTGGAATGCTGAGGCTAAAACTTCGTTATACTTGAGGATTAAGTGCATTATTATAGAAGTCATTATGCAAGCGTTAAATTAAACTCTCAAGCGCTTCTCTAGGCTCGAGTTTCTAATTATTAAAATGTTTTATATGCATGTACTTATCAGCAATCAGCACTGGATTTTATAGGGTAATTTCGCTATTTTTAGTATCGTCACGTATGATGACTTTATAAACAACTTAATTCGAGCATAAAAAACGATGTCAATGTGCATTTCGATTGGCATCTTATAACTCATTTCATGGGCTATCTTTTATAATGTCCCTATTTTTGTCTATTGTATTACTTTACTATTGAGAACTTGTCATGACAGATTCTGCTACGCCTCACCAATACCCTGATTTAACTGCCCAGCTTGACACTTATCATGAGGGGGCTGACGTAACGGCCACGGCACTAGTGATAGGGATTGTCGCCGGTGAAGTATCAGGTGATAGTCTGGGCGCAGATTTTATGCAGCAGATGAATAACTTACGTGATGATATCATTTGGGTCGGCGTTGGCGGTACAAAAATGCAAGCGCAAGGGCTGCAAAGTATTTTTCCATTGTCCCGTTTGGCGGTGATGGGTTTGGTGGAAGTGATCGCCCAATTGCCTGACTTACTTAAGGCGCGCCGCGAAATTTTGGCTGCTTTTAAAACAGCGGATATCGATTGGTTTATTGGCATTGATGCGCCTGATTTTAATCTGAGAGTTGCCAAAAAGTTAAAGCCTCAAGGCGTGTTCTGCGTGCAGTATGTCAGTCCTTCTATTTGGGCATGGCGCGAATCGCGTATCCATAATATTAAGGCGGCGACCAATTTAGTGCTGTGTCTGTTTCCGTTTGAGCTGCCAGTATATGAGCGTTATAACCATCCGGCGATATGCGTCGGTCATCCACTAATGCGCACCATTGATCAAACCTTATTAGAGACGCCTATCAATCAGCGGCGTAGTGAGCTGGTCTGGCACAATGATGGTTTGCAGCAGTTCTTTATTGATCGCTTTGATGAGGTCAGCCAGCTTATTTGTGTGATGCCAGGCTCTCGACGTGGTGAAATAACGGCTATTTTGCCACTGATGCTTGATGGCATTCAAAAGTTGATTTTATTAGACCCAAAGTTGTGCTTTATCATTCCAACTGTTGATCAAAACCATCAATATATTGTCCAAGATGTCATTGATCGGCGCTCAGAACAGCTGCGAGCGGCTATTGTGGTGGTCTATGATGATAGCCAACCCGCTTTTAGTCAGCAAGCGATGGCAGCCTCGGATATTGTGATGCTTGCATCGGGTACAGCAACCCTTGAAGCGATGCTCCTTGAGCGCCCGATGGTTATTATTTATCAATTAAACCAGCTAACTTATCAAATTGCTAAACGTCTGGTCAAAGTGCCTTATGTGGGTTTGCCGAATATTTTAGCGGATACTGAGATTGTACCTGAGCTGATACAAGAGCAGGCGAGTGGCGATAATATCTGTCGTACCGTGATGCGTCTATTGCAACCACGCGCTTATGCTGAGCAATTAAAAGCGCTCGTTGATACCAAGTATTTGTTACAACAGCAGAGCAATCATGATCCTGCTGATAGCGTGATTGAGCAATGGTTTATTCAGAACAACCCTCAAAAAAGCCACTCGTCTCAATGACTAAATACGCATTATTCAGCGCAATCAATCAATAAAAAATTATAAGTGACCAATAGCATGCACCGCACAGAAAACCATATTGTTCAGATTGAAAGTACTATTGAAAAAATTGATATTAAAGGTCAATACATCCAACTGGCTGAGCCCATCCGTTTGTCTGGTCAAATTAATATCGCTGAGTTACTCACCCAATATCCGATAAATACAACGCAGGACTTACAACAATCAGCGCTACAGATTGGCGTTGATGAAGCAGGGCGTGGACCACTATTGGGCAGCGTTAATGTCGCTGCTGCGATATTACCACGCGCTTGGTCAGGACTGATTGAGATGCAACCGTTAAAAGACACACCCTTATCGATACTGACGGACTCCAAGCAACTGAGCGAAAAGAAGCGTGATAGGCTTTATCCGTTGGTTCAGCAGCATGCAGTTGGTTATGTCATCGCTGATATCCCAGCAGCAGTCATCGATCAGGTGAATATCTTACAAGCCACCATGCTTGGTATGCGCGTATGTACTGAGATGCTCTTAGAAACGCTTGCTCGTCACCTAAGTGATATGGCAAAAGGCACGCCTTATCAGCTGCAGGCTGAGGTCTTATTCGATGGTAATCGCTGTCCTGATTTAAACTATGCGAGCCTTAATGAATTAGGCATAGCAGAGTCAGCGGTTGACTGCCAAGCTTGGGTAAAAGGGGATGCCCGTCATACTAGTATTGCGGCGGCAAGTATCCTGGCAAAAGTCAGCCGTGATAAAGCCATGTATGCGCTTGATGCTGAACATCCTGAATATGGCATTGCCAAACATAAAGGCTATCCAACGCGCGCGCACATGGAAGCGATTGAAAATTACGGGGTGTTATCAGCGCATAGACGTAGTTTTGCACCAGTCAGAAAAGCACTTGAAAGCCAGCATTAAGAGGCTAAAATCGACTTGATAACGGCTATTATGGTAAATAGCCTAAGTAATAAAAATATTGTCGTTCAGAAATAATAAAACCGCCTACTCGTTATAAAAGTACAGGGTTTTGATTTAAACCTTCGATAAGTAGGAAGTTTTCAGAATTTAAAATAATGCTTAAAATGACGAGTTCGGCTGCTGCAAGAAAGCTTCTTCTTCGTCAGTTGACTCGCGGTCTAGTGCGTCATTGCGATGCGGATAACGACCAAACTGATCGATAATGTCTTTATGGCTATGTTTGATGTCTAAGGTGATGGCATCGTTCAGCTGTTCAAATAGTGGCAGATAGCGCTCATGGATCATTGCCGATTCAGAATGCATAAACGGCATGATGGTAAATGTGCGCCACTCCATAGGTAACGTATTAAAATGCGGCTGCTGAATGGCTTCTTGTGCCAATACCATTGCCATGCCGTCTTGTGCAAAAGCACATGCCTGCCCGCGGCACAGATTGCGTGAAAATTGATCTAAGACAATAATTTCCGCCACTCGTCCAGCCAGAGCCGTGATTGAGCTGTTGCAATCCGTTGAGGATTCTGCCATTCGCCAAGTCACGCATTCACCTTGTTTTGCTATCTGCCAAATCTTGCCAAATTTCTCATTTATTTGCTGATCAAATTTCTCATTTTCTGCAAACCAATATTGCTCATTGTCTTTGTCAAACCAAAACTCTAAAACATCACGGGCATCAGGATTAAGATGAGTCAAGTCAATCTTATTTGGCGTAAGAGAGCTTAAGTTGGTTTGGCTCTTTGAGGTAGAATAATCGGTTGAGAGTGACATAAGATATTCTAATTATGATGGATTTAGTCTACTATAGCGCAAATATTAATGTCTGTCATGATGCCAACAGAAGCTATTAGGTAACCCTTATGAACGCAAAAAATCCGGTGCCAACCACCAACTTATCTTTACCGCTAACGCCATATTACTTACTTGATGAAGCGGCAATCGTTGCTAATATGCAGATTATCGCTCGGTTGTGCGAGCTGTCTGGTGCAAAAGCCTTGTTAGCCTTGAAATGCTTTGCCACCTGGGGCGTGTTCGATGTCATGCAGCCATACTTACATGGCACGACTTCATCGTCACTTAATGAAGTGCGCCTAGGATATGAGACTTTTGGCAAGGGTAGGGATAGTGAGAATAAAAAAGAAACCCATGCTTATAGCGTAGCGTATAGCGCCGATGAAATCCCTGAAGTGCTAGAGTATGCCGATAAAATTATCTTTAACTCTATTTCACAATTAAATGCTTTTAAAGATCAAGCTGCTGCGCAAAACATTCCAGTAGGGCTGCGATTAAATCCTAAAACTAGCAACTCATCGTTTATTATTGCTGACCCTGCGCGTCCGTTTAGCCGCTTAGGTGAACATAATAAAGACAGCATTGCTGCGATTCTAAAAGACATTACTGGCGTCATGATTCATAACAACTGTGAAAACGACAGTTTTGACGCTTTTAGTGAAAGCTTGGCCGATATTGAAGTTAAGTTTGGTGATATTTTACAACAGCTAGAGTGGGTAAGCTTGGGCGGTGGTATTCACTTTATTGCGCCACATTATCCGCTTGAACAGCTTGCCGAGCGTCTTAAAACGTTTAGCACGAAATATGGTGTGCAAGTGTATCTAGAACCAGGTGAAGCGAGTATTCATGGTGCTGGCACCTTGGTCACAACAGTTTTAGATACCATGTATAACGAGAAAAATCTAGTGGTAGTTGATTCATCCATTGAAGCGCATATGCTTGATTTACTGATTTATCGTGAGTCAGCGCCGATAGTGGCTGTTAATAGTGATGCAATTAATATTGCGCCTCTTGATATTGACCCGACTAATATTGCACCAATAAGCGAGAACACTGAATCAGCTGATAATACGATCATCTACGGTCGTTCTTGTTTAGCAGGGGATATTTTTGGTGAGTATACATTGGCAAATACCTTGAAAGTGGGTGATGCCGTTACCTTTGGTAATGCAGCTGGCTATACCATGGTCAAAAAGAACTGGTTTAACGGCGTTAATATGCCAGCGATTGTCATTCGTCGCCTTGATGGTACGATTGATATCCAACGCGAGTTTGACTATCAAGATTATAAGGCCAGCTTGTCTTAATACTTGCTGTTAATACTTTGGTGTTTCTTTAATAAGTAAATAAAGTAATGGATGAATAAAGTAGTGGGTAACTCAAGATGCTACTTATCTGCTAATACTTCCCGAAAGTGTGGTAAAAATTGTTATAATCGCCTCGGGCGAGAATAGTTGTTTTTACCCGTCGGGTGCGTGGGTTTTCCTCGGTCTTCCTTTTTAATTCACGCATATCATTCACTTGTTTCTGTTTTGAATAGTCATTACTAATGGCACTGACAGGGACACAAAGGAGGATTGTGGCATTGACTACACAACAAAATACATCAGCTAAAAAAGACGTACTCATCATCGGTGCCGGCGGCGTTGCTCAAGTCGTTGCGCATAAATGCGCGATGCATAACGACGTACTTGGCGAAATTCATATTGCTTCACGCACAAAAGATAAATGTGATGCTATTGCTCAAAGTGTCGTGGAAAAAGGTAGCTTTAAGCAGCCTGCTACTTTGCATACGCACCAAATCGACGCGCTAGATATTCAAGCACTTATCGCGCTCATCAAAGAAACGGGCATCCAAATCGTCATTAATGTCGGTTCACCTTTTCTTAATATGAGCGTACTAGAAGCGTGTATTGAGACAGGCGTTGCTTATATCGATACCGCTATTCATGAAGATCCGCGTAAGATTTGTGAGACCCCGCCATGGTATGATAACTATGAGTGGAAGCGTAAACAGCGCTGTGCCGACAATAATATCACTGCTATCTTAGGTGCAGGCTTTGATCCCGGTATGGTTAATGCGTATGCCAGACTCGGCTATGACATGATGGATAAGGGTTCAGTAACCGATATTGATATTATTGATATTAATGCTGGCAGCCACGGTAAATACTTCGCGACTAACTTCGATCCTGAGATTAACTTCCGTGAATTTACCGGTACGGTTTATTCATGGCAAGATAGCAAATGGCAGTCGAACAAAATGTTCGAAGTAAAGCGTACCGATGACTTACCGGTCGTTGGCATGCAAAACAGCTACCTAAGTGGTCATGACGAGATTCATTCGTTGTCAGCCAATTTAGACGTGCCAAACATTCGTTTTTGGATGGGTTTTGGTGAGCATTACATCAATGTCTTTACCGTGCTGCAAAGCTTAGGCTTATTGTCAGAGCAGCCAGTGACTACCGCTGAAGGCTTAGAAGTTATTCCGCTAAAAGTCGTTAAAGCAGTTCTTCCTGATCCAAGCTCACTAGCGCCAAACTATACCGGTAAAACCTGTATTGGTGATAAAGTTAAGGGCAAAAAAGACGGCTTTGATACTGAGGTATTTATCTATAATATCTCAGACCATAAAGAAGCTTATGAAGCCATGGGTAGCCAAGGTATCTCTTATACTGCTGGCGTGCCACCAGTTGCTGCTGCCATGCTAGTCGCTACGGGCGAGTGGGATGCAGGTAAAATGGTTAACGTTGAAGAGCTTGATGCCAAACCGTTTATCAATCTATTAAACGAGATTGGTTTGCCAACGCGTATTAAAGATAGCGAAGGCGATAGGCTATTGGCATTTGATATTTAGATCATTTTGCAAATCGCTCGTTATTAGGTAAATAAAAAAGCACTCTATTGAATCAGATTCGATAGGGTGCTTTTTTACATAGCTGCTTCTATAATAAAAACGAGTATCATAAAACTAATAATTATAAATGATATAAGGAAAATCGCTGTGTCTTTAGAACAGTATAAAGTATTCAACTTGATCGAAGATGTGACAGAATTAAAGGTGTTACTCATTCTAGAGTCTCCTTATATTAATGAATACATCCATCAGCATCCAGCGGCAGGAGAGTCAGCGCTTGAATTGACTCGATTTTTGATTGCTCAAGGATATTTAAAGAATTTTGATGCACAGTTAGCAATAGGCTGTAATATCAGGGCGTTAAGTTATAAACAACTTGGTATATTAAACTGCTCTACATTACCACTGAACAAAACATTTTATCCTTGTGCTTTAAACAGTGAGGACTTGTTGCAAGTGAATCAGTTGGCAGCTATTAAACGGTGCTTAAGTCATGATAATAAGCAAGATTCAGCTATAGACTTGCTAGGAGGTAACGTTTTTAAAGGTAATATTTTTAAAGACTTTGTGAGTCGATTAACTCAAGTACTTGAGCAAGCAGCATCTGATATTATTACTGTGCCTTGTGGCGATACCGCAATTGGGTTTATGGAGGCTTTTAAAGCAGTCTCTCAGAAGCCGTTGATGGTCTTAGATGGTTTGCCACATCCAACTGAGCCTGAGTGGGCTGAGAAAATAGCTAACATTAATTTGACTGACCGAATTGCGCCCAAGCTATTGCCTTAGTTGGTGTGCTGTTTTTATCAGCCAGTGATATTTTAGTCGCAAAAAAGGTCGACTCAATGGAGTGGAAGTTTAAAAACGTGAAGTGTGAGCCGTGATAGTTTGCTCTTACGCTTTTAACTATACTTTGATATGGTCAATTTACCTATTTGACTGTCAGTAGCTTATATCAATTGAGTACCTTACTGGCATTGTCTGCAACTGCTCTAGGCTTATTAAAGGATATTATTATGATAACTCGAACTTTACTCCTGATACCTATAATGATGTTGGCCGCTTGCAGCTCTGATACTGCCGCCAATGCTGCTAATCAGTTGAGCAGTCCACAAGATGATGCCAATGCCCATCAGCGTTTAGAGACAGAGGGCAAATATAGTAAAGTCTCTAATAGCGATAGGGAAGCGACTACTAATTATAATGACACTTACTATAAAAGTAATGCGAACGTTGTTCATATCCCAGGCTCTAAGCAAGTTAAAATTAATATTGATGATTCATTAATTATTATCAAACTTATAAATGATGATAGGTCGTATTTAGACTTTAAAAAAGGCAATGATTATTTTAATAAATTTGCTGAAATTAGTTTTAATTACACCTATGGTATAGAACTTGAAAATGCTGTACAGCAAATAAAGGTGTTCAAAAGCACTGATTCAAAGCAAGGGCTATTAGTTCTTCCTGATTATACTGAAGAGTATCCGACTTATTCAATATTGCCCTTTGATGGCAAAGGTATTAAGCATTCCTATACTGCCGAAATTCAGTCGTTTGATTGTGCCAACTTCGATACGGTTACTTTAGACGCTGACGCTGCTCAATCAATTTCAGTAAGCCAAAAAGGCAAACCTTGCAAAGCAGAAATCTATGAGAGCAAATCAATAGAAAATATTACAGCAGCTACTAAGCCAGAAACTAATGTGAGTAAGTATAAACAACATCAACAACTTACCTCTAATGAGCTTGCAAAGACTTATAACAGAGCTTTATATCAATTTTATGATTTTGATGTGAATGCCGATGGTATTAAAGACAAAATTATTACTCATAAGAATGATAAAAATAATGTTCACCAAGGTGACGATTTATTTACTTAGGAACTTCAGATAGCAAGTATAAGCTAAGTTTAGAGACTAATAACTTCACTGACGAAGCAGGATGGTTTCTAAGTGACATTACTCCTCGCTCTGATTATTCAGGGTTTATATTGACGACCTATTTTGCTGATCGTGGACATTCTGAGCAGTCATTTTATTTTGGGCTAAAAGACTATAAGTGGCTAATGACAAAGTATGTATCAGCAGGCACGCTTATTACAGGAGTGCCCTATTACTGTATAGAAAATCATAGCTCTGATATATCAGATTTCAGCTATGGCGAATCAAGTGGGTATTCTGAAGCAGAATTTGAAAAAAAGTGTCCGCCACTAGCGAATAGTTATAAAGTAACTGCAAATCAAGCTGAGATACTCGACCAAGATTTCAATCCGCAAACGCCCTCTAACTATTATGTAAAAGGCGATGTCATTGAGGCAGTTGCTCAAAATGAGGATTGGATAAAAGCAACCTATAAACAAGACAGTAAATATGGCTGGGTAGATAAAGGTAGCCTTAAAGCATTACACTAGCCTGTCAAAAGTCAAACTAGCCATATACAAACGCTGTCTAAAAACTTCAATTTACTGGCCGAATTTTTTAATTTAGCGCATCGCAAACCTTTAACCTCCGAAATTTATTACTCATTTATCCATAGCTTCTGAAGCTTTCAGCCCAAGCACATCTAACGGCTGCCTAAAATTCTGCAAAGCAAATTATGTTACTATTCGGCTAACCTATTTCTCAAAATATAGAACCATCTAAAAATAGATATACTCATTCGTTACCAGTAGCACGCAAGGAATACAACCATGACCATCGACCCATCAGACGACAAACTCTCTGAAGTGTCTAAGCCAAGTAATCCAAACCAGCCAAACGAGCAGAGCCAAAAAGCGCAAACGCCATTCGAGCGCAGTCAATTTGGTGGCTCGCAGCGTCAGCCGAAGCATCATCTCGATGATGATGCGCCTATATCGCGCAGTGACCTGAAAAAAGGGGCGCAAGAGCTATCGAAAAATGCGGTCGCTCATATTAACTGGAGTGTGTTAATTATCTCATCACTGGTGATTGCGGCTTTTTCAATATGGGCAATCGTGATGCCAGTGGGTGCCAGCACGACCATGAAAATGGTCGTTGATTGGATTGCGACAAACCTTGGTTGGTATTACGTCATTACCATGGTAATGGTTATTGGCTTTGTACTATGGGTGGCACTCTCTAAAGCTGGTAGCATACGCCTTGGACCTGATGATTCACGTCCACAGTATAAGCTTGGAACGTGGGTTGCGATGTTATTTGCTGCAGGGGTCGGTATTGATTTGCTGTTCTTCTCAGTGACTGGCCCTGTGGTGCAGTATTTAACACCGCCATCAGGTGACGGTGCGACTGCCGATGCGATGCAAAATGCCGTTGTTTGGACGATGTTTCATTACGGTATTGCTGGCTGGGCGGTATATGCGTTACTGGGTATGGCGATGGGTTACTTTGCCTATCGCTGGGATATGCCGTTGTCGATTAGGGCGGCACTTTATCCGCTGTTCGGTAAACGCGTCAATGGTCCTATCGGTCATGGCATCAGTATTTTAGCCTTGGTTGGTACGGTGTTCGGTGTTGCTACCACCATGGGTATCGGTGTGGTATTACTAAACGTTGGCTTTTCCAAGATATTTGGGTTAGAAGAAGGTCTTACGCTACAAATTGCATTGGTCATCGGTGCTGTTGTCTTAACGATTGCCGCGACTACTTCAGGCGTTGACCGTGGTATTCGTTGGATATCCGAGCTCAATCTATGGAGCGCGGTCGCGATGATGGCGTTTATTCTCATCGCGGGCGAGACTGCATTTTTATTAAATGCATTAGTCGAAAATTTAGGTCAATTCTTCGTAACGCTGCCTTCTCGTATGTTTAAGACGTTTGCCTATGTGCCGGGCAGTAGCGAATGGATGGGCGGTTGGACGCTGTTTTTCTGGGCATTTTGGCTGGCGTGGGGACCGTTCGTTGGCGTGTTCCTTGCGCGTATTTCGCGTGGACGCACGCTACGTGAGTTCGTTATCGCAGCGATTACTGTACCGGTATTATGTGACTTTATTATCGTTTCATTCTTTGGTAACTCAGCTTTGTATGAAGTCTTACAGGGGAACACTGCCTTTGCCGAATTGGCAGTTCAAAGCCCAGAGCGCGGTTGGTACGCGCTTTTAGAGATGTTCCCTGGAGCGTCTTACTTAGTTATATTGGCAACGTTCTCAGGCTTGCTCTTTTATATTACCAGTGCCAACTCAGGTGCTATGGTGATGTCGAATTTCTCTGCTTCTATTCCAGATCCTTCAAAAGATGGTCCGAAATGGCTACGTATATTTTGGGCGGTATTGACGGCAGTATTGACTATATCGATGCTGATAGCTGGCGGTGTGATAACGATGGAGTACGCGACGCTTATTTTTGCGTTACCAGTGACTATTATCGTTTATCTGGTAATGTTCTCGTTTTATAAAGCCTTAAAGATAGAGCAGGCCGAGCGCGAAGGCAAGGTACTGCGTCGTCCGTCTATCGCACCAAGTGGTGGTCATATCCCAGAGCGTTCATGGACGCAACGGCTTGGGCAAATGCTGACCTATCCATCCAAACGTGAGTCTGTCAGATTCCTTGAGCGTGTAGTACGTCCAGCGCTTGATGATGTCGCCAATGAGTTTCGCCGCCAAGGCTATGACGTTGAGCGTATCAATGCCGATCATGAAAGCAATGCGGCTGATGCGACTAATTTTGTTGGCAATACCAACATTATCGCTGCATCGGGGCCGTTGCTACGAGTATCGACGGCTGCTATGGATGATTTTTACTATCAGGTATCTATGGTCGAAACGCCAGCGCCTACCTTTAGCGGTAAAATGGCGGCGGATACCGACGTCTATTATCGACTTGAGGTAGCAACACAAACAGGTTCAGGTGGTTATGATTTGATGGGGCTGACTAAGCAGCAAGTGATTGATGATGTGCTTGAGCAATATCAAGCCTATCTGACTTTTTTGACGGCTCCTGCAGAAACTGATGAAGGTTTAGAGCAAGCAATGCCAATAGTGGGTAAGAGCTAATATAAAAATCTACTCAATTGTATCTGTAATATAACAGAAGTGTGTTAAATGTTAAGGGATGTTATTATAGCGAACCACCTACTAAAGTAGCTTTTTAAAGTGGTTGGCAATAATTTCTTGCGATGTACATTAACCCCAACACCACTCAATCCTGAGTATAACGACCTCTAACACAATTGAAATATAGGACTGACTTATGAAAAAATTACTATTGGCTGGCGCTGTTATGATGGCAATTTCTGCACCTACGTTCGCTGCTGATTATAGCGGGCTGGCATCACCCAGCTCTTTAGGTAAAAGTGTTGCTAGCCTAAACAAGCAGTATAAAGTCGGTCTAAAGTATGAAAAAGATTACCAAGGTTATAAAAATAGCGATAGTGCCGCGTGCGATCTTTATGTAGAGACAGATAGTAAACAGTTGGTTAAAAGTATTCATATCTCAGATAAAAATGATTGTAAATACACAGCTAAGTCGAACGTTAACTTTAACAGCGCCAGCACGACCGTTAAAGACCTACTTAATCAAGTTAAAATCAGTGAAGTGCAATTTAACCCAGGTTGTTTCAACTGCCCATCACGTATTGAAATTGGTGATAACTTAGTAATTAATCGCGCTGCTGATAAGTATTACACCGAGTTTGAAATTTCAGGTAATAGTGAATACAACGATTTCATTATTAAAAAGACATATGGTAGCAAGTACTCAGAAGACAAGTATTTTGAGCTAAGGGATGAGCTTGATCAAAAAGATAAAAAGTTCTTTAATCGCCAAGATTTTAAACTTGCTGCAATTAAGACCACTGATATGAAAAGCGTGCCGTGGAATTATACGATCGTTGCTAAATAATTATTGATTTGCACTAAAATGTAGAACGCAGCCAAGTTAGACTAGATGCCGCCCACTAGGGCGGCTTTTTTATATCTTGTTAATTGTGGTCGCTGACACGATATGTAGGAACGAGCAGTAATGTCTTTTACTAGTCAAAATTTATTAGTTTCAAAGTGCAATTTTCGTTTTCTTTAAGATATTAGTTTACTTCGCACATTACTCAAATAAATCAAATACAACGCGCCAGCGAGTAGGGTGATAGCTGCCACGCGTTTATAATCCAGCACTATCTGCGTATTACCAAACCAGCCCAAATGGTCTACCAAAAGCCCCATAATGATTTGTCCGGCGATGATAGCCACGATGGTTGCCGCCGTCCCAATACGTGGCACCGCAATCACGATAGCCACCATCGAAAAATTCCCAAACAGCGCGCCTGCTAATTGCCAACTCGGCACACTAAACATCGTTTGCGCTTGTGTGTGCTCAAAAAATATGACCAATAGCAGTAAAATAATAGAAGCGACAACGTTTGTCAGCCATGCCGTCGTTACAACATCAGTACGCATGCTAAGCGCACCATTAATAGAAGACTGCGCGGCAATAGCCATACCGCCTAGCAGTAACAATGGAAATGCGAGAGTTAATAGCATGGCTCTATCCTTAACATAACAATATCCTTAATAAATCAGCCAAAGGGCAATCAGAATTAGCACCAATGCTCCAATTCGATAACTATCAATGGCGCGGCGCTCGCTACCCAAAATACCAAAATGATCAATGGCAAGACTGGCAGTAATTTGCCCACATAATATCCCTACCATCGTCGTCCCAACGCCCACTAACGGCGTGGTAATCGTTAATACAATGGTATAGATAAAACCCACGAGACCGCCAGTCAATAGCCAGCGTGGTTGCTTAGGTAATGTGGCCAGCGTGGATAAATAGTTGCGTCTACCTGCGACCATCAGCACGATCATCGCTAAGCTAAAGACGATAACCCCAATCAAAAATATGGATAAGGATGCTGACAAGCGACCAATACTTTTTCCCAATGGTCCTAAAAATGCCGCCTCCAATGCTAATGCCATGCCGCCCAATACCACGAATAACAACATGCCGACTTGCTTCATAGCCTACCTTTTTACATTTTTGTCTGATTTGATGAGATAAAAGCCCATATTGTATGGCTATAGGTTAGCGGATACAATGAAGGAAGCTAAAAGCATACCTTCAATGAAACTTTACGGTGATCTTATGAGTTTTCTAGAGCTAAAAATACCACCTGTCGCGCAAGTCATCATTACCGCTGCCGCGATGGTTGGCGTTTCTAAAATTATGCCAAGCTTGCGATTCTCGCTTAGCGGCTCAACTGAGTTAGCCATTGGTTTGGGTATTATAGGATTGAGCAGTGGCATTATGGGCGTCACTCAATTTAGAAAAGCTCAGACTACCCCTAATCCACAAGCACTTGAAAAAGTATCTAGTTTAGTGACCAGTGGTATTTATCAATATAGTCGTAACCCTATGTATTTAGGCTTGGTGCTTATCTTATTAGGCTGGGCGCTATATCTGTCTCATTTTTTGGCATTTATTTTAATACCAATCTTTATTATATATATGACACGCTTTCAAATTCAGCCAGAAGAAAGAATGATGACGCAGAAATTTGGTGATAAGTATCGAGCTTATGTGTCAAGAGTTAGACGTTGGATATAAAAGTTGATGTAGAGCTTCGTCTTAATAAATTGAACTATTTATGTTTAACTTAAGATTGCACACACAAAAATACCTGTTAATAAAAAATAAGAGAGTAATATGCAACTAGAAATCAATGTCGTCGATGCCTTTACTGATACTGTGTTTAAAGGCAATTCAGCGGCAGTTATCATCACAGAAAGCTGGTTGTCTGAAAAGCTAATGCAGTCTATTGCTTTTGAGAATAATTTATCTGAGACTGCCTTTATCGTTTGTGATGATAAAGGCGTTTATCATATTCGTTGGTTTTCACCGTTTACTGAGATTGATTTTTGCGGTCATGCGACCTTGGCCTCTGCCTTTGCATTGTTTAAGAAAAACCCTACTTTAAAAACCATTAAGTTTTCAGCGAAAGCAGTTGGGATTTTGACCATTGTGCAAATGGATAATGGCAAAATACAAATGGACTTCCCAAATAGAATGCCTGAAAAGGTTAATAATATTCCTGACAGCTTATTAGCTGGTCTTTCCGTCACACCAGTTGAGGTTTATCAAAATGCGCAAGCATATTTTGTGATTTATGACTCTGAGTCTGACGTATTAAATGTGCTTCGAGACAATGAAGCGTTAAAGCAGCTTGCTCCTTTGGACGTCGTTGTTACTTGTCAGTCCGAATCAGATAAGTACGATTTCATTTCAAGATACTTTTGGCCTGCTAATGGCGGTGACGAGGACCCCGTAACGGGCTCAGCTCACACTGGATTAGCGCCGTTATGGGCAGAGCGTTTAGGCAAAAGTGAATTGCTCGCGTATCAAGCGTCAAAACGTGGCGGGGTTTTGGATTGTATGGTTAAATCAGATAGAGTGCTTATTTCTGGTCATGCGGTACAGTATTTGACTGGATTTATCACGGTAGAGGAGTAAGTGCTTTTGTCTGAATTAAAAACAGTAGGGCTTTTTGCTATTACAGCATTGGCTGAAATCGCGGGTTGTTATCTGCCTTATCTGTGGTTGCGAGAAGGCAAGTCAATTTGGCTACTTATCCCTGGGGTGTTAAGCTTGGTCGCTTTTGTCTGGTTACTA
The DNA here is from genome assembly GCF_002224105.1 of Psychrobacter sp. DAB_AL32B. Lineage (NCBI taxonomy): Bacteria > Pseudomonadati > Pseudomonadota > Gammaproteobacteria > Moraxellales > Moraxellaceae > Psychrobacter > Psychrobacter sp. DAB_AL32B. Next base: position 27,171 of record NZ_NEXU01000079.1, read on the forward strand.
TCCTTACATCCAACCGCTGCCGGTCGAGTCTATGCAGCCTATGGTGGTGTCTATATCACCATGGCTATTTTATGGCTATGGACGGTAAATGGCATACGCCCAACCACTTGGGATATATTGGGTTCTGCTGTAGCATTGCTAGGAATGGCGATTATTATGTTCGCACCGCGCAGTACTTAGTATAAAGACAGCGCTTAGCATAAAAAATGCCAATCAAACCATGAGGTTCGATTGGCATAGCTTTAGTCAGACCAGTGATGGGCTTAATAATTAATGCTTACCTAAGATACTGCCATTGTCTTCTTTCTTGGCTTGTTTAGCCGCTTTCTTCTCTTTTGCCGTTAACAGCGGCTTCTTTTTTACATTCTTCTTACTATCTTGACCTTTACTCATGTCTTTTTCCTTTTTAGGTAACATATACAATATGTTAAGCCAGATTATACTGACCTAATGACTGCATTGATACATTTGACGCAAGACGCTGCGTACTGAAATGAGTATAGCTCTAAGCCTAAGTAATAGATAGCGTAAGCACAATTCGCTACGATTAGACTCAGCCATGCTTTTGTTAATATTAATTCTTAAAATTTTATTTAATAACTGGGGCTTATAAGTAGGTGTTGTATACCGTAGATTTATTTAGTCAATATTGCTATTAATAAGTGCTTACTTACGGATGCACGGCTATTTGCTATAATGGGCAATAAGCTGATAAATAACAGCAGCAAACTTTTATAATATTAATATTTAGCACAATGATGCTTACTATTTTGGTTGATTAATTATTATGCGTATCCGTAAACTTTTTAAATTTGAAAATGCTCATATTGTGCGTAACTGTAGCTCTGAGCGCTGCAAACATTCGATTCATGGTCACAGCTATCAGATTGAATTGATTCTTGAGGCTAAGCGTTTAGACCACGGGCAGATGGTTTACGATTTTGGTTTATTAAAATCCTCTATTAAGGACATTATCGACAGCTTCGATCACGCTATTTGTTTTTGGAGTAAAGACGATCCTGAATATATCGCTGCCTGTAAGAAATTCAGTGCACGTTGGATAAGTTTGCCAGTATCTCCATCGGCAGAGCAGTTCTCACGCGTCATATTCTTTTGGGCGCAAGAGATTCTACAGCAAACCCAGATGCAAAATGGTGAAGCTGATGTCAGCGTTTATTCAGTGATTGCTCACGAAACCGCAACGGGCTACGCGCAGTGCTTTGCTGATGATGTAGCCAATGAGCAAATGGGTAAGCTGGTTTTAGAGGATTTTGAATTTAGCGAACAAGTTCGAGCTGAATGGGATGACTCTGAGCTGTATGCCAAACTGATTCGCGGTGAAAGCTTTATTAATCCAGCAGTAACCACGCAAGTACAGGCAGATTGAGAGTGATGCATAATGAGAGCTCTATGACAGGTGATAAGTCTGTGCAAACGATAACACTGCGCTCTGAAAAAGATACCCAGCGTTTGGCTGAGCAATTGGCAGCTTTGCCACTGACAGGTAGCGTGTGGTTAGCAGGCGATTTGGGTGCAGGTAAAACCACCCTGACTCGCTATTGGTTACAGGCGCTAGGGCACAAGGGAACGGTAAAGAGTCCGACTTATACCTTGGTTGAACCTTATAGTATTCAGCAAGATGACGGCACCACTAAACCCATCTATCATGCTGATTTATATCGTCTACAAGATCCAGAAGAGCTGTCTTTTATAGGCTTTGATGAGTATTTAGATGAGCCTAACGCGCTAGTTATCATTGAATGGGCAAGTCGGGCGGACAGCTATCTTCCGCCACCGACATTGTTTATTGATATAAAACAAGGGTTTATTGATATCACTCAAAGCAATAATGATAATAATGCTAAAGAATGCCGTCAAGTTGAGCTGCGATTATCAAAAGCAAGACAAGCGCAAGGATTGGATTTGTCAGCAATAAAAATCTAGGTTAAGCCAAATGTAAGCCTCTCATACTCTGAAAGCATGCTATTCATCAACGTAAGATAATCATAACTATAATCATGCCCGATAATCATTCTAATACCCGCATTAAGAAATTATCGCCGCTGCTCATCAATCAATTGGCAGCGGGTGAGGTTGTGACACGTCCAGCCGCTGTGGTCAAAGAGCTACTTGAAAATGCGATTGATGCTTATGCCAGCGATATTGAGATACATATTACTCAAGGCGGTATGGGGCTGATAGAGGTTATTGATAATGGCATCGGCATTCACCCCGATGATATGGTGATGGCGATCACTCGTCATGCAACCAGTAAGGTCGCTGATGTGGCTAACTTGCATGGTATTACGACGTTGGGTTTTCGTGGTGAAGCATTGGCAGCAACGGCTGCCGTGTCGCGTTTAGCCTTAACCAGTAGTCATGATAGCAGCGGGATTGGGCGTCAGTTGCAGGTCGCCGGTGTATTGGACGATACGCCAAAGCTGATACCAGTCATACATCATCGTGGTACGACAATTACGGTAAAAGATTTATATTTTAATGTGCCAGCGCGCCGCGGTAATTTGAAATCTATCGCGACCGAGTTCAGTCATATTGAAACGATTGTCCGTGAAGTGGCATTGGCGCGAGCCGATGTGGCATTGACGCTCTTTCATGATAATAAAAAGCGGCTGTCATTATCCATAAATGCTATAAGTGGTAATGATAATGCGAGTCGTCTGCCATTGTCACGTCTTGAGCAAGCGACTGGTATTTCGCTGACAGAGCAGTCAATTGAGGTGGCGGTTGATCTATCGAGCCTGATGCAGCAGTCCAAAGGTTCTCTTTATAACAACAATGTTCATAATGGATACGCCAATAATGAAAGTGCCGATACACAGCCTAGTATTAGTGGTTGGTTATGGCCTAGCAGTCATTCGCAGCATAACTTACCAAAATTAATCTACGTGAATGGTAGATTGGTAAAGGAAGCTTTGATTAGCAATCAACTCCGCCAACTCACTCAAAGTGCACAGTTGGCAGGTATTGGTTATGCGCTTTATTTTGAGTTGCCCACCCAATGGCTTAATATCAATGTCCATCCATCCAAACAGCGCATTAAAATCAGCCCGCTTAATAACATCATGGCGCATTTAAACCATGCTATTCACTCAAAGTTAAAAGCAGCCAGTGTAAAAAAAATTGCTAGTCAGCAATGTGAAAAAGTGGCTAACAATAAAGTGCCGAACAGTAATGTTTCTATAGGCAAATCATTCGATACGTTATTTGATACATCATTACATCAGACATCGTCTACCAGTAGCTTAACGCAAAACAGGCAAGTACAAGCTCCTAAACAGTCATATCAATTGTCTGATAAGCCAGCAGAATCTTATATTGATGAGTCTGTAGGTCATCGTATTAATACTTTAAATAGCCCGCTTAAAGAGACTAAACCTTTACCAAGTTGCTTAGATATTATTACCAGCTTGCATGGTCTAGCAACTGACTCTACTGTCATCGAAGATATTGAAGATATTGAAGATATTGAAGATATTGAAGATATTGAAGATATTGAAGATATTGAAGATATTGAAGGTATTAAGGGTAAGACACTGCCTTGGCTATTATTTTATAATCAAGGTAAGTTCTTATTGATTAATGCCGAGGATTGGCAGTCAAAGATGAGCTTGTTATTTGAGTCACATTTATTTAGTGGCACTGTCTTTAGCAACCCTGTATTTAAGAAAGATAACATAGCAAATAGCGCTACCGATATTAATCAACAACTGGCGACTGTCAGTGCGCAAATATCAGCACAAGATTTGCTAGCATTTATAGCAGATATTGAAGAATTGCTGACTAAATATGCCATCAAGACCATAGACAACAATCAATTAGTGGGATTGATGCTATCATCTTCAGCCGAATAAACTGATGCTGAACACATAGCTAATGGCTGCTTTAACCACTCAAAGCGTAACTATTAACGTTATTAACACTATAATAATTAAAGGCAACTGTATGCGACTTTCGTCTGATAGCCTATCTTCTAGCTTAAGTCCCAATTTATCGGATAATAGCGTAGTGTGCTTGATGGCACCAACCGCGAGTGGTAAGACAGCCTTGGCTTATGAGCTTTATGATACCAGGCGTTATGAGCTAATTTCAGTAGATTCAGCGCTGATTTATCGTGACATGAATATCGGTACGGCGAAACCAACGGCCACTGAGCTGGCGCGTTATCCGCATTATTTAGTCGATATCATTAATCCTATGCAAAGTTATAGTGTCGCTGAATTTGTTAGCGATGTGGCACGTCTGATTGATCGTTGTCATCAAAACGGCAAGATACCACTGCTCGTAGGCGGTACCATGATGTATTACATGGCGCTACTTGATGGGTTGTCTCCTGTGCCTGATAGCGATAATAGCGTTCGCGCGCGCGTAGAGCAGTGGCGACAAGATGAAGGCATCGAGGCTTTATATGATTATCTAGGTAAAGTTGATTCTGTTAGCCACCAACGCCTAAATGCCACGGATACTCAGCGTATTACTCGCGCTGTCGAAGTCTATCTACAAACAGCCATCCCACTCAGTGATTGGCAGCGTCAGCCTAAGCAAGCCTTGGCACATAATCCAAAACAGCAATGGCATGGATTGGCAGTGATGCCTGAGCGTCCATGGCTGCATGAACGTATCGAGCAGCGTTTAGATATTATGTGGGCTGAAGGGCTGGTTAATGAGGTGATTGGTTTACTGGAGCGTTATACTTTGACACCCAACTTACCATCGATGCGCTGCGTTGGCTATCGGCAAGTATTGGAATATTTGGTACATATTAAGCACCCAATACTCGAGCAACCACATTTGGATAAAGCCCAGTTCTATGAGGCTTTTGGTGAATGTGAAGCACTAATTACTGATAAATCAAAACAACACATAACGACTCAACGGAACATGACTCAGCCACAATGCCAGTCGCATTTACTAATACCTAATAGTCAAACTGAGGCGCTTGCTTGTCAGCAAATGCAAAATAAGGCATTATATGCGACAAGACAGCTAGCAAAGCGCCAGTACACTTGGCTGCGCAAGTTGGTGCAACTGTCTGATAATTCAACAGCGTCACTAACGAACACCGCTTCATCTAGTGATATGAATGACTTTAAAAATAATAAGATAATGCTCCACTCGTTCACCACGATGGAGCAGGCGAGAGAGTATTTATTTTAGTGAGTTACTTCAAGGGCTTATATGAATAATTTAAGTCAATTGCGCTGTGAATCATCGAAATAAGCATCATACTATTAATTATCGTACAGATAATGTTGTACAAATATGTGCAAGTAGGATCATGCGCAAATTCTAAGCTAATGACAATTAGTTTCAAAGTATAATGTATATAACTGTTATAATTCTACTTAATCAGAGTAGTAGGTTTTATAAATGACAGCTGCTTTTTGAATCATTATCAATTAACATTTGATTATCAAGGCAGATCCTGCAACAACTGGTTACTTAATTTATTACAATAACAACGTATTCACGATAAAGTAGAATTACTTAACAAGAATTAGTACTTATTTAGATACGTTTTATAAATAAAACTTACTACTGTATCTGTCTTTAGCCATTATAATTAAAGCAACACTTAAAATAATTGGCATTAACAATAATTATATAATATTTAGGAGAGATTTCATGTCAAAAGGACAAACTTTACAAGATCCGTTCTTGAATTCGCTGCGCAAAGATCGTATACCAGTTTCTATTTTTTTAGTGAATGGCATCAAATTACAGGGTCAAATAGAATCATTCGACCAATACGTGGTACTGCTTAAAAATACAGTGAGCCAAATGGTATATAAACACGCCATTTCCACAGTCGTACCAGCTCGTAACCCTCGAAGTAGCACAACGCCAGCTACTGGTACTCAAAGCCAAAGTGCTGCACCTGTGGGTTATCAAGGTAGTGGTATGAGCAGTGGCAGTGGTTTTGAGCGCGGTGGCAATCCTACCCCTGCTAGTGGCGGAGGTTTTGAAGAGCGCGGCTTTGCCAATCGTAGCGGCTTTAACCGTGGTGGCTTTAGCCAAGGTCAAGATCGCGGTTTTGAGCGTGGTAGCTTTGGTCAAAGTCAGGAGCGTGGTTTTGAGCGTGGTGGTTTTGGTCAAGATCGTGGTTTCGAAGCACCCGCAGAGAATACGGATTTCGACAATAAACCAAATGATGAATCTGATGATAGCAGCCAATAAATAGTGATGCTTAACAGCTGATCCATTAATGAATATGTTATTAAGATATGAGATGTTGGATGAAGACCTACTATTATAGTGGGTTTTTTTTGTATAGATAAACGTCTCATAATTTATTGATGATACAGTTATGAACATAGTTTGAGACAATGTTATAAATATTGAGTACGGTTACTAATATTGAGTATGGTTATTAATATTGACCATAGTATAGTAAAATGCTTGTTTGATTTATTGTAAATATACAGCCACTAAATGTAGAGCCACTGTATGAATAATCCCGAACGCAATCTAACCCATGAGCAATTCATTAGTACCGCTATTGACGCTATTAAGACCGAACAGGCGGCACTAGCATTACTGATAGAGCAGATCGATGATAGATTTGCACAGGCTTGTGATATTATTTTAGCCTGTCAGGGTCGAGTGGTCGTCACAGGTATGGGTAAGTCGGGGCTGATTGGGCGTAAGATAGCCGCAACGTTTGCCTCTACTGGTACGCCATCGTTTTTTATGCATCCCGGTGAAGCGGGGCATGGCGACCTAGGCATGTTGGTAAAAGGCGACGTTCTACTTGCCATCTCCAACTCTGGGGAGTCGGATGAGATTAAAATGCTACTGCCAGTGGTCAAACACTTAAACATCCCGCTGATTAGTATCAGTCGAGATAAGCGCGGTATGCTACCTCATGCGGCAGATATCATATTGACCCTTGGTAAATCGCAGGAGGCTTGTCCACTCAACCTTGCACCGACGTCAAGTACCACGGCTACCTTAGCGCTAGGCGATGCCTTGGCAGTTGCCTTGGTACATGCGCGCAATTTTACCTCAGAAGATTTTGCTTTATCGCATCCTGCTGGTGCATTAGGGCGTCAGCTACTGACGCGAGTAGAAGATTTGATGCATACCAAGTCAGAAAACTTGCCGCTTATCAATCAGCAAGCGCCATTACAAGAAGCCCTTTTTATTATGTCTGCTGGGCGTTTAGGCATGACGGTCGTCACTGATGATGATAAAAAGGTTGTCGGTATCTTTACAGATGGTGACTTAAGGCGAGGTCTAGAAAAAGGCATTGATTTACAGACACCGATGCGCGAGCTCATGGTGAGTAATCCACGCCGCATCAGTAGAACGATGCGTGCCTCAGATGCGCTGAGTGTGATGAATGAAAATGCTATTAGCCAGCTGCTGATTATTGATGATGAGCAACATCTAGAAGCCGTTATTACGGTACATGATTTATTACAAGCCGGTGTAAAGTAAGTGTTATATTAAAAAAAGCCTTTAATAAGAGATAACTGATGCAAGACTTAATAAAAAAAGCCGGACAAGTAAAGTTATTAGTCATGGATGTTGATGGTATTTTGTCAAACGGTCAAATTATTTATGATGCCAATGGTATTGAGACCAAAGCTTTTTCAGTACATGATGGCGTGGGCGTTAAATCGTTAGCACGTTATGGTATTTTGACGGCAATTATTACGGGTCGTAGCAGTCCGATGGTAGACAAGCGCGCAGCTGAGATGGGTGTGAACTATATTGTACAAGGTCGTGATGATAAGCTAGTCGCATTCAATGAGCTGTTAGCAAGCATTGATCCTACGCTCAATATCACTGCTGCCGATTGCGCTTATATGGGTGATGACTTGCCTGATATTAAAGCGATGCAAACGGTAGGATTTGCTGCCACAGTGCCTAATGCCCATGCGGAGGTCATCAATCGTAGTGATATGGTCACGACTCGCGCCGGTGGTACGGGCGCAGTACGTGAAGTATGTGATCTCATTCTAAAGGGTCATGGACATTATCAAAACTTTATCGCCCACTATACGCTTGATGAAGCAAAAACTCAGGATAACTTGTCGTGAATACTCGTGTTTTAATAGTCATTGCGTTGATTATCGCTGGTATTGCGGGCTGGTTTTTTCAGCAGCAAGGAGAGATAACGCCACCGGTAAATCTTGAAACATCTGATGTCGATTATGAAGCGACAGATATTAAGGCGGTACAGACGAACGAGAAAGGTGAAACGGAGTACGAGCTCAGTGCTGAATCGTTGACGCATAATCCGGTAACCAACAAGGATGAGATGAAAGGCATCACTATGAATTGGGAGCCTTCAGATGAGCAGCGCTATCGTATCGAAGCAGGTAGTGCTGCTATCAGTCAGCAGACAGGGGAGCTTAGCTTATCCGGTGGTTTTTCTTTAGTCAGCGAAGATAAAGCGGGAAAATCTGATATTGAACCGATTAAAGTAACCGGAGCCACATTGAAGGGCAATACTAAGTCGGGTCAAGTCTATAGTGATGAAGCGGTCAAAGTTGAACAAGGTATGAACCGGTTTGAGGCATCAAGTATGAAAGCCAACCTTGAGACCGGGGAATATGAGTTTGGTCAAGTGGCAGTCTCTTTTACGCCCGCTGAACGTCAAGACAAAGCCTTGTTTTAACCAGCGCATTATTTGAATTATTGCACTATATTAATAACTACCATGTTAATAATTACATTGTTTTAAGCATCACTATACTGAGGTATAAACATATATTTAGCACAGCATCTAGCAGGAAGTTTGCAAACTCTACTACCCATTATAAAACGAGTAATTTTCATGAAATCTAATTTTTTGCCTACTTTACGCTTGCTATCGACTCGCTCTATTCACCTATCGGCTAGCCTGCGTACGCTGCCGATGGTGATGCTTTTAGCGCTGCCATTATATAGCCATGCATTACCATCAGATGCCAACCAGCCAATCAAACTATTAGCGGATAAAGCGACTTATAGTGAGCGTAGTGGTATTACTAGTTACTCCGGCAGCGTGGTTATTACTCAAGGTACGTTTAAGATGACGGCCGACAATATTACCGTCAACTTATCACAGGGTCGTAGTATCAACTCAGCAGTAGCGACTGGACGCCCAGCAACTATGCAGCAAGTTGTCACGCAAGAAAAAGGTGTTGCAAAAGGTCAGGCAAATAAGATTGACTATAACGCGGTTACAGGTATCGTCACGCTAACTGGTAATGCAAAATTGGTGCAAAATGGCGCAAGTTTTGCAGGTAATGTCATTCGTTATAGCCTGAAAGCCGGTGATGTGGAAGCAACTGCTGGTGGCAATCAGCGAGTAGAGCTGGTCTTTCCACCCAATAACAGCAACAGCCAAAGCGGCATACGCTAAGCCATATAACGAGTTAAGCAACTAAATAAAAAACGACTAAACATCTAGGTGGTTAGTATCAGTGCTTCACTGCTGCCATATGATAAGTAAGTTATGAATAAGTTATGAGTAAGTTATGAATGATAATAAAAATAATGACCCGATAGCGTCAACCAGTACTTCTGAACCTGTTGCCCGTTTATCGATGCAAAATCTAGGTAAGCGCTATGGCAAACGCTGGGTTGTTAAAGATGTCTCATTCTCTGTTGAGCAAGGGCAGGTCGTAGGGCTATTAGGTCCAAACGGTGCCGGTAAAACAACCAGCTTTTATATGGTAGTAGGGCTGGTCAATATGGATAAGGGCCGTGTGACCTTGGGGAAAATGGACTTATCTAAATACGCGATGCATGAGCGTGCTCGTGCGGGTATTGGCTATTTGCCGCAAGAGGCGTCTATTTTCCGTAAATTGTCTATTGAAGACAATATTTTAGCCATCTTGCAAACTCGTAAAGAGCTGAGCGCTAGCGAGCAACGGCAAGAGCTTGAAAAATTAATCGGCGATTTCCATTTAGAACATGTGCGGAAATCTTTGGGCATGAGTGTATCAGGTGGTGAGCGTCGCCGCTGTGAAATTGCCCGTGCTTTGGCTGCTGATCCCAAGTTTATTTTATTAGATGAGCCTTTTGCCGGTGTAGATCCCATCTCTGTTGGCGATATCAAAGAGGTTATTTTAGCGTTAAAAAAGCGCGGTATTGGGGTGTTAATCACTGACCATAATGTGCGTGATACTTTGGCCATTTGTGAAAAAGCATATATTGTCTCAGAGGGCGCTATCATTGCTGAGGGCACAGCACGTGAAGTCTTAGACAACGAATTGGTCAAGTCTGTTTATCTAGGCAAAGACTTTCAAGTATAAATCAGTCTGTTAAATATTTTTTCACTGATGCTGGCATAAGGTTTTTAAGTTCGCGCTCTTAGCCAGCTACTGCTATTTATCTTATATTTAGAATACTTTTACTTTTAGCATTATCCCTTCTATAAAACACCGTCTGTCATAGTGGCGGCTTGTTTATCTTAAAACTCTTCTAAAATTAACGCTCATAAAAGCGTCATTATATTCTATTTATCATTCTTGCTTGAATACCTGAACAAGGCTCATACGTTATGGCAAAAAATAAATCCAGTTATGTCTGTCAAGCTTGCGGCGCTCATTTTGGTAAGTGGGCAGGGCAATGTAGTGATTGCAGCGAATGGAACACTTTAATTGAAGCGCCAAATGTCAGCATGCCGCACCATAATAAAAATACAGCAAAGCCTAATGTCGGTCGTGCAATGCCTCGCAATACAGGTGGCGCTGGTGCACCTGCTGGAAACTATTCAGGGACGCATAGTGGGGTTATGCCGCTCAATGCAGTGAGTGTGGGTTTAGATACGCGTTTGCCAACAGGCATCAGTGAGTTTGATCGCGTATTGGGTGGTGGACTGGTTGCCGGTTCAGTCGTATTAATAGGGGGTGATCCTGGTATTGGTAAGTCTACCATTCTGTTGCAAACAGCTACTAATATGGCAAAAGTTGATTCACTGGCAGGAAGTGCGCTGTATGTGACTGGTGAAGAATCATTGGCACAGGTAGCCATGCGTGCGAAGCGCTTAGATTTGCCTGCTGATAGATTGCGTGTGCTCGCTGAAACCAATGTTGAGACTATCTGTGCAGCATTAACGCAAGAGCAGCCGGCGATTGCTATTATTGACTCTATTCAGACCATTTATACTGATGCCATCAATTCTGCACCAGGCGGGGTCAGTCAGATTAGAGAGTCTGCTGCGATTTTGACTCGCTATGCTAAACAAACAGGTACCGCGCTATTTTTAGTAGGGCATGTGACCAAAGAAGGCACGCTAGCAGGCCCGCGCGTGCTTGAGCATATGGTAGATACGGTTTTATATTTTGAGGGTCAGTCTGATTCACGCTTTCGAATGATACGGGCGGTAAAAAATCGATTTGGCGCAGTTAATGAGTTAGGGATTTTTGGCATGACGGATATGGGGCTGAAAGAAGTTGCCAATCCATCAGCGATATTTTTGAGCCGTTATGACAAACCTGTTGCTGGTTCTGTGGTTATGGTTAGCCGTGAAGGCACTAGACCGTTACTAGTGGAAGTGCAAGCATTAGTGGATGACTCTCAAGGCTCACCAAGACGTATGGCATTGGGCTTGGACTTTCAACGTTTATCCATGCTGCTGGCAGTGATGCACCGCCATGGTGGCATCCATACCAGTGGGCAAGATGTCTATGTTAACGTGGTGGGCGGTGTCAAAGTGATAGAGACAGGTTCTGATTTGGCGGTGCTACTCGCTTGTGCATCAAGTATTAGAGAAAAAGCATTACCATCGTCACTGGCAGTGTTTGGTGAAGTAGGTCTGTCTGGTGAAATTCGTCCTGTGCCCAATGGGCAAGAACGTTTAAAAGAAGCCATGAAGCATGGCTTTAAGCACGCCATTATCCCTAAAGGCAATGCACCTGCCAAAGACTCTGCTCAGTTTAAAGGTATCAATATCATTGCGGTCGAACGTCTCGATGATGCTATTGAAAGCGCATTTGAACTGTAGTTTGTTGAGCTATAGTCTATAGTCAGTTCAAAATAAAAGCGATACGATTGTAATAACGTGCTATTGCTATCATTTCTTGCTTGCTTGCTTGCTTGCTTGCTTGCTTGCTTGCTTGCTGTGCGCAGGCGTGACAGAGGCTGCAAAAAATTTATAGTCAATAGCACTGTATCGTTTCTAAAATCAATCTACTATATAAAAACAAGCCCTGTAAAATTCAGCAATAAAAAAGCGCCTAACTCATTATTCGTTAGGCGCTTTTTTTAAATCTAAAAACCTTTATACAAAACCGTTAAAGGTTTAAACCGCAAGTGGTCTAAAACGTTAATGGTTTAAGAAGATGGTCCTGCAACACGCTCAATAGCGACGTTACCCACACCTTTAGCAGTAATACCAAGCTTTTTGGCAGCACCGTAGGATAAATCCATCACACGGTTGCCATGAAATGGACCACGATCGTTCACTTTTACGACGACGCTTTTACCGTTTGTCTTATTGGTGACTTTCACATAACAGTTTAATGGCAGTGAGCGATGAGCAGCAGTTAAACCGTTCATATCAAAGGTCTCGCCACTGGCTGTTTTGCGACCATGAAACTGGCGACCGTACCAAGAAGCTAAGCCCGTTTGCTTAAACTTGCTCACAGAATTGGATGCTACTGCCGTTAGACGCTCTAAAACGTCTTCGTCATTACTGACTTGTGCAGTATCACTGGCTAACAGTGAGCTGCTGAGCGCTAATGAAGTAGGCTGGCGTGCCGATTTAACTAAGCTTGATGCACCGTCATGTTGACGACTAAGTTCACCGAGTACACGGTCGATATGGGAGGCGTTATCTTGCGAAACCATGGCAAGGGAGGTTTTTGATTCTACAGCATTTGCATTAGAAGCGATTGCAGAGCCAGCAAATAGTACGGCTGACATGGTAAGTAAACCAGATAAACGCTTATTCATAAATACCTCTATAACTTATACCTTAGAACCTAACTCTAAAAAATCTTAGAGGGAGCGAGATAGTGTTAGACCAACCTAACAGTACCGCAAACTCTAAAACCGATATCAATCATCTTTCTCATAATAATTGATGTTATAGCTCGGTTTTTATAAGTTCTAACGTATGGTAATTTTTAATTCATCATCATAAATGAGTATAAGGTTTTGATAACCCACTTATGACACGCTCAAATGATGGTTAACAATCTTAATTAAAACATGCATCAACAACTAAAATCAGATACTAATATTCAATAAACAGCCTTTTTAACATTGCTAAGTTAATAAAGGGTTTCGAGAGTCTTACGTATAAGTTTGTTATTAAACCGTTAATTAAGTAGTGACTTTGAAAGTCTGAAATCTACAAGTTGCTAACTATACGGATGAGCTACAACGACAATATAATTAAATGCTAACTTTCTTAGTAGCTCTGTACGGGTTATGTATAAATGACACTAAGACGAGATTAACGCAATTAATTGTAAAAAACAAGGAATAAAACCTATTGGTATTGAGTACTAAACGCTAAATATTCAACATGGTTTATAAGAGTGGTTTTTGCGTATATTTTTAATAAAATCATGTATTTATATATAAATACAGAGGGAGTAAACAGTGCTTTTTATCATAGTTTATGTAGAACTGATTACAAATAAGATTGGTGCGAGCGGGCTTATTTACTAGGATTTTTGCTCATTCTATCTTTACGTATAGTTACTTAATAAATAGATTTTAAGCCGAGTACGTACGTTTATTTGTTAATCTACTCATTTTTGAAACTTGTTAGGTTGTGTTTTACTTAGGTATTTAGCGATGGCCTTACTATAGCTATTTTCACTATTTTAGATGCTAAAGTAAGTTGTCAAATACTGAATTTCTTAAAAGCTAAAACTATCTTGGTATGGCTTTTAAAGGGTATAAAAAAGAGACCATGCAATGTAAACATAGGGTCTCTTAACTTATAAAAAAATTGGAAAATGTTAACCAGATTTGTGAGTATGAATGGACATGAGTAAGCCGAAACCCGCCATTAAAGTGACGACGGCGGTACCACCATAGCTAATGAAAGGTAAAGGGACACCAACAACAGGTAAAATACCGCCAACCATACCGACATTGACAAATACGTAAACAAAGAAGGACATGGCGATAGCACCTGCCAATAATCGGCTGTAAGTATCAGGATGGGCGAAAGCGATATATAAAGCTCGTGTCAGTATGCAAGCATAAATGAACATTAACAATATGACGCCTAGCAAACCAAACTCTTCAGAAAAAGCGGCGATAACAAAGTCGGTATGACCTTCTGGTAAGAAGTGTAAATGAGATTGCGTACCTTCCAAATAGCCTTTACCGGTCAGACCACCGGCACCGATGGCCGTTTTGGACTGAATGATATTCCAGCCTGCGCCTTGTACATCAGCCTCAGGATTGAATAAAGTGAGTACGCGCGTACGTTGATAGTCGTGTAATAAAAAATTCCAAGCGACGGCAATAACTGGAATTGATAAAGCCATAGCGCTTGCAATGAGTCGCCACGATAGTCCTGCCAAAAACAACACAAAGATACCGCTGGCGGCGACCAGTAATGAAGTACCAAGGTCAGGCTCTTTCGCAATTAATAATACCGGTACCACGATTAACGCTAAAGTAATGGCGATACTTGATAATGAGGGCGGTAAATCGCGCTTGGATAGGAACCACGCACACATCATGGGCATACCAAGCTTCATAAATTCTGACGGCTGTACACTGCCAAACCCTGGTAAATTAATCCAGCGCTGTGCGCCCATGCGCACCTCGCCAATGATGTCAACCAACACCAGTAGTATCAGGCCCAATACATAAAAGATAGGCGTAAAGGTACGATAAATACTAGGCGGTATTTGTGCCATGACAGCCATGACCGTAAATCCAACACCGTAGCTGACCATTTGTCGTATAACCATATCAGTATCTTGACCTGCCGCACTGTATAAAATCGTCAAACCAATGCAGCAAACGGTCAGTAACAGTAGGGTCAACCACGGATCGATATGAATACGCTGCCAGATTGTCGGTGTATGACCTTGACCTAAATGGTGGCTTTGACGAGAAAAACGGTATTGCGGGTTAGAAGACATAGGCAAAGTGTGACTGGCAATTGGCGTGGAAGAGAAGTGATTTTCGATAAATAAACGAGTAATCAGCGATTATAAAGCGTTTATTCGACCAGATAATAACGAATAAAGTAACTTACGGGTAATAAAGTAACGTTAATATAAAAATGTTGAGGATAAGTGTTAATAACGAATAGGTCACTGCTGATTAGTGACGATAGTTTAGCTTGCTTGCTTAAAATTTGATAGTATCGATAAAACGTTTTTAGCGGTAGTTTCTTGTAATGATCAATATCAAAAAACAAGCTTATGGAAAAATTCATCAGCCTATTATTGCACTATTTATTTGTGCCAGCAGTATCAGTGCTCATGCCGCCATTATCAGTGACAATAGCGAGCGCCGTATTCAAATACGTCATGGCAATAGCGCTACTAACAGCAGCACGAATGCCTACATCACGCCGTCTTCTCGAGAGGCAGGCCATAGTGGTGGCGTTACTATACTAAGCGGCGGGGAAAGTGGATCAAATAGGCTAAGTGGCGATAGTATGCAAGGGCTGATCCAACAAAAACAGCGTGAGTTTGAATTTGATGCCAGCTTATCGATAGAAGAGAACAAACGTGTCAATACCAATAAACGTACGCCGAGCTATAACACCACCTATAGCACCGGTAGTAATAACTATAATGATTTTACCAGTATGGATTTTAATACTTGGTTAAATAGTAACAGCTATCGCGCTGGGCAAGTGGCAAATTATCAACGCTACCTGAACTCACGAGTAGGCGCTCGAAATGTACCACCTTTATCGCAATTGCTTACGACTGCTCGTAGTTGGGATAAATGTGGTTATGAGCCTTATCAGCTACCACCGCAAGAGCTATGGTCAAACATTGTACCGACATTACAGTTATATGGTCAGCTAAAAAACCAAGGTATTTTGCCTGCCAGCACTGAGATACGCTCGGTATATCGAAGCCCTGGATTAAATGACTGTGCTGGCGGAGCTAGTAGTAGTAAGCATATGACTGCGGGCGCGATCGATATCTGGGTACCTCAATACGAGGGTAACTCATGGCAGCTGAGCAGTATGCAAGATAGCTTATGCGAGTTTTGGCAATATCAGGGTCAGTCTCATAACTTTGGGCTAGGATTGTATTCCACCGGTGCTATTCATTTGGATACCGATGGCTATCGTAAATGGGGCTTTAATCATGCCAGTAGCGGCTCTCCTTGCCGTTATTAATTGTTATAAGCTAGATGTAAAATAAAAAATAAGCTCAGCCAGTAATATTTACTGACTGAGCTTATTTTTTGTACCGTATTAAAGGTAAAAGATACTATTTAGTAGCTTTCTTACTAGCCGCCTTCTTATCCCAAGGGTTAACCTCGCCAACGGTGACGATTAAGAAATCATCAGGCTTTAAGGTATCACGCATGGTTTTATTGACTTCTGATAATGTTACTTGTTCAATACGATTGACATAATTACTGAGGTAGCTTGTGGGTAGCTGATAAAAATTCATCATGCCGAGTAAACCATTAATCCCTGCATTACTGGCAAAACCCATCGGGAAACTGTTTTTTAGATTATCCGTTGTTAATTTCATCTCATCACTGGTGATGCCGTTTTTTAATGTATCGTCAATGACTGCTAAACTGGCATCAATGGCTGCACGCGCCTTGTCATTGCGAGTCGAAAAACCAATTTGATAAGGTCCACGTGCCAGCATTGGGTTCATAGAGCCTGAAATACCATAAGTATAGCCAAGGTTTTGTCTGATTTCCGTCATCAGTCTTGCATTAAAATCGCCCCCTGCCAACACTTCGTTCCCTACGGCAAAGTTGGTTTGCTTTTGCTGTGCTTGGGTATCAGTCGCACGCTTCTCGCCCAATTGTCCCATTAGCACAGTGGTTTGAGTGCTGGGAAACGGAATATGAATATGCTGAGCTTTTGTCAGTGGTTTTGGCTCGGGGAGGGTGGGTGCCGCTTGTCCCACGGGTAAATTGACGGTGATATCTTCAGCCAGCTTTTTGGCTTGCGCTAAAGTTAGGTTGCCTGTCATAGCAAGGGAGGCATTAGCAGCGACTAAATAACGATTTTTAAAATCTATAAGATGCTTTTTTTCTATATTAGGAACCGTGTCAAGTGTCCCAACCGATGGGTGAGCGTAAGGATGGCTGCCATATAATGCTTTGCTAAAAGCAATGCTAGCAAGACTGTTAGGGTCTTGTTTTTGCTGCTGCAAACCAACCAATAGCCGTGCTTTGTTACGCGCTAAAATTTGCTCATCAAAGCTCGGTTCGGTGAGCATTTGGGTCATTAAATCGATGGCAGGTAGTAAGTGCTTATCGTCAGATAAACTGCGTAAAGAGACAGTAAACATATCTTTGTAGGCGCTGCTGCCTAGATTAATGCCCAAGGTTTCAACCGCGCGGGTGAACTCGTTTTCATCTAAACGCTTAGAGCCTTGCTCAAGCATCGTTGCCGTCATATTGGCGATACCAAAGCCTGTGCTGTTTATGCTGCCATCACGAGCGCTACCCGCATTAAAACGCAAATCGATATCGACAATGGGTAATGCGGTCGTAGGTACAAAAAGTACTGGCACACCGGCTTTGGTCTTAAACTGCTGAATCTTTGGTACCGTGACTTTCAAAGGTTTGGCATCATCAAGACTGGTCAACTTAGACAAAGCAGCAATTGGCGCACTGGTATCGACGGTAGATGGCTGAGTGCGGTAGTCTTCGCCAGCAGTCGTCTCTGCCTGAGCTGTCATGGTTAATGTCGTCAGCCCTAAAAATAAACCCATACTAAAACAGGGCAGTTGCTTAAATGTTGGTTTTATTAACGACAGCAAAGCGGTCTTCTTTTTGGTATTCTTGTTAGTGCTGAGAATAGTATTCTGAGTCATGTCTTTCTTCTTATTAATAGCGTTTTTAACAGTAATTTTCGTTGAGGTAATCTAATAATACCTCGCCTTTATTTGCCTTTGGCTTCTTTTTTAGCTGGCGCTTTAACTTGCTTTTTAGTTTGGTCTTTAGGCGGAACGATATGCATCACCGTTAAATTATCTTTTACTAAATACTTTTTGCTAGCCGCTTGAATATCTGCAATCGTCACGCTATCGAGCTTGGTTGGCAGTTTGGCAAGCAACCTATCATCAAGACCGATAGATTGTAATGAGCCAATCATGCGCGCCTGACCTTCCATACTGTCTTGCGCGTACACAAGACCCGTGACCGTATTGGTTTTGGCACGATCGATTTCATCTGCGGCAATTGGATCAGTTTTAAGCTTTTCTATTTCAGAGATTATAGCTTGCTGTGCTTGCTCTAAGCTTACGCCTTCACGCGGAGTCGCTTGTATCAAAAACAGTCCATCGCCGCGATCCAGTAGATCATAAGATGTACCCACTGTGGTGAGCAGACCTTGCTCGCGTATTAGTCTGCTCTCAAGGCGTGCAGATAGGCCACCATCTAAGACGTCTTGCGCAAGCGAGAGCGCATAAGCCTGCTTTTCATTGCTTGTGCCTGCTGTTACAAGGCTCGGTACGTTATAACCCATTAATAAGACAGGCACTTGTACGGCTTGCTCGGATGCTACTTGCTGATAACCACGAAAGCCTTTTTGGCTGACAGCAGGACGCTTAGGTAGCTTACTTGGTGTCAGCTCGCCAAAGTAACGCTTCACTTGAGTTAAAACTTCGCTCGGCTCAACATCGCCGACGATGACTAAGGTTGCATTATTTGGCGCATACCATATTTTATACCAGTCTTTTAAGTCGGAAAGCGTAATCGATTCAAGCTCATTCATGGGTCCGATGACCGACTCCCCTTTAGGGCTATTCGGCAAGGCAAGCAAGCGAAATGATTCATAAGCCTTGGCAAGTGGATTGTCATCGGTACGCTGACGGCGCTCTTCCATGACGACTTGATGCTCTTTGACAAATTCTTTCTCATCAAATACCAAGTTTTTCATACGATCCGCTTCAAGCTCTAACGCTAAAGGAAAGCGGTTGGCAGGGAACAGCTCGTAATAACCGGTATAATCGTAGCTCGTAAAGGCATTATTGACGCCACCGAATTTGGCAATCAAACGCTCATAATCAGCACTTGAAACGTCGGCAGTTCCTTTAAACATCATATGCTCGAGCACATGAGAGATACCCCCTTTATCAAGCGGTTCATCGGCTGACCCTACGCGATACCAAATCTGAGTCATGACCACGGGCGCACGGTGGTCTTCTTTAACTACTATTTTTAGACCGTTTTCTAACTGATACTCATGGCGACCGGACATATCCATTGTCAGCGCTGATGATTGCTCAGTCTCTTTGGTGGCTTTATCCTGATCTGCTTTATTTTGACTCAAAGTATTTTGAGACACTGAACTTTGAGACACTGGACTTTTAACAGCAGACACTGGATTAGAATCAATGACATTGGTTTGGCAAGCCGCAAGCGTGGTTGCCATGGCTAAGGTAACGGCGAGGCGTAGAGAGAGAGCAGTTAGCGATAAAGGTGAGGACATGGTATGTTCTACTTATATAAAAGGGAAACTTTTAAACGGGCAGCTTGTAAGTTGATGCGTGAGTATATCAATTTTCTTCATAGTGCTTAAGCCATTATAAAGACTTATGCGCCCCAACCATTACACTCGCGGTTGGTTTGAACTCTTGTGTCGTACTGCAACCTGTCGCTGATAGCGCCATCGTCGTTAGTAATACAGCAGCGCTAATATGGGTGATTTTTTTATAATAAATGGATAGAGATAGCATTAGATATTCCTAATATAAAGTGGTCGGATAAGGCTGATAGAATGTTAAAAACTAAGTCCCGCTAAGGGTAGGCGAAGTTTGGCATCTCAAAGGTCAGATTTTTGTGTCTAAACCTTAAGCGAAACTTACTCAAAAATCGTGTTATATATGGGGTTTTCTATCGAATGGTTTTTATATTGTCTGTTATATCGCCTTCTACATTACTTAAAGGTTTTTGCCATTTGCCTGCGATCTACGATGCTAAAGGCTGAGCTCAACTTGAATTATGCTAAACTAGGCTAAAAACAATTTTCCAGTTAAGTCATAGAAAACTGACAATAGACAGATCAAATTTTAGAATAAACAAATTACTGATAATGATAACTTTTAGGGCAAGCTTATGAATAACCCCAATAATAGCAATCGTGTGGTCATCAATCTTGACGGTGGTCTTGATGACTTAGATGACGATGATATTACCTTACCCAGTCTGCCGGTGCAATCTGTGCCCATCATCGATGAGCCTGAAGATATTGCTCCAACTAAGGCTGATATTGGTGAAAATGCTATAGATAGCCAAATAACGCCTGCCATAAATCAAAAAGTCTCAAGCACCGATACGGCAGAAAGCATTGCTTTAGGCGCACCCATTATCATGACAGAAAAGCACAGCGCCGCTGAGAGTACCTCAGAAAGCTTTTCAAATACCAATAAAACAGAATCGACGCCGCAGGCGGTTTCTGCACCAAAAATCCCCACCATGCCCTTACAAGACCAGTTAGGGGATCGTCCAAGCGTTACTGCTGCTAATACCAACACCAGTACCAACACAAACATAGGCAACGAGCCATCTGCCATTCAGCAAACAACGGCAGTAGAATCGCAAGAAACTAAAGAGTCGCAAGAGGATCAGGAAAACACGAAAAAAGGCAGCTGGTTTAACCGGATGAAAACGGGTCTGAGTAAGTCACGTAAAAACTTAGCCGAAGGTATGGTGAGCATCCTTATTGGTGGCAAAGAAATTGATGACGAGCTGCTAGAAGAAGTTGAAGACCAGCTGCTAGTAGCGGATATCGGTGTTAATGCTACCAATCGCATTATCAAGAGCTTAACTGAACAAACAGCCCGTGGTGATTTAATCTATGCGCATTCACTGTATAAGGCATTGCAAACCGAACTGGTTGATATCTTAACGCCAAAGGTTGCGCCGCTCGTCATTGATACCAGCAAAAAGCCATTCGTTATCCTAGTAGTAGGTGTTAATGGCGTGGGTAAGACCACGACTATCGGTAAACTTGCTAAACGTCTACAAGGTGAGGGTAAATCAGTGATGCTGGCTGCCGGTGATACTTTCCGCGCCGCTGCCACTGAACAGCTGCAAATATGGGGTGATCGCAATAACATTCCAGTCGTGGCGCAAGGTCATGGCTCTGATAGTGCCTCCGTCATCTTTGATGCTATGCAATCTGCTAAAGCAAAAAATATCGATGTATTGATTGCCGATACGGCTGGGCGTTTGCAAAATAAAACTCATCTAATGGCAGAGCTTGAAAAGGTAGTGCGGGTGATGCGTAAAGCCGATCCAAGTGCACCGCATGAAGGGATGATTGTACTTGATGCTGGCACAGGTCAAAATGCGATTAACCAAGTTGAGTTATTCAATAAAGTAGTGCCATTAACCGGTATTACGATTACCAAACTAGATGGTACTGCTAAAGGCGGTGTGGTCTTTAATATTGCTGAAACCACGGATGTGCCTATCCGTTATATTGGCGTTGGCGAGTCGATTGATGATTTACGTGCCTTTAGTCCAAAACAATTTGTCGCCGCACTTTTCGAGACTGATGATAAAGAATAGCGCTCAACAGTTCGTTTTAGCCAATAAACGAGTTTTGAGAATATAACGATTTGAGAGGAAAAGTCATGATAGTCACCACAGCAGCTTTTGGATCGCACCAGTTAACATTAATTGCTAGTGTCAATGAGCATAGCAGTCCTAAGCTGGTTGAAGTCAATTGGCTGCTGGCAGGTAACTCTTGGCACAGCTCAAAATCTATTCCCAAACTTAAAAAACACTATGGCCTTGTCGATCAGAGCTTCACATTCATAGATAAAGACAGCCTAAGCAAAAGCGAACCAGCTCAAGCTTTACTAATAGATGCTATAGCACAATTAGAGGGGTATTTTAAGGGTGAACGTCAGGGGTTCGATTTACCAATAGATGCAAGCTTGGGAACCAAGTTCCAGCAACGAGTTTGGCAGGCACTACAAGATATTGGTTATGGCGAGACCATCAGCTATGCAACGCTAGCAAAAAATGTAGATAATCCCAAAGGGTTTCGTGCGGTGGCCAATGCCAATGGTAAAAACCCCTTTAGCATTATCGTCCCTTGTCATCGAGTAATAGCTAGCGATGGTAAGCTTGGTGGTTATACAGGCGGCTTAGATAAGAAAGAGTATTTATTGGCCTTGGAAGGGGTGAGATGTAAATCATAATAAAGCCATATAAAACTGTGTTCTCATCAATTGAAAAAAGCCAAACGTTTTTAGCGTTTGGCTTTTTTGTGATTAGTAATCAATGAAAATTATTGCTCAAGCTGCGCCATAACGTCGTCTGAGAAGTTCACATTGCTATAAACCTCTTGTACGTCATCGATATCTTCTAACATATCAATCATTTTCATTACTTTTAAGGCGTCATCAATATTGTCAATCTCGGCACTGGTGGCTGGTGCCATGGTGACTTCAGCATTGTCAGATTCTAAGCCTGCCGCATTTAAGGCATCTTTAACTTGACCAAAATTTTCCCATTCAGTGATGACAAGAAGGCTTTCACCATCATTTTCAATATCAAGCGCGCCAGCATCTAACGCCGCCAGCATGACTTCTTCCTCTAAGCTGATATCGTTAAAAGTGATTTCACCGCGCTTGGTAAATAGATATGCCACTGAGCCTGAGGTACCAAGATTGCCCTCATTTTTGGTAAAAGCATGGCGCACTTCGCTGACCGTTCGGTTGAGGTTGTCAGTCAAGGTTTCGACTAATACTGCAACGCCACCGATACCATAGCCTTCATAGCTCACTTCATCCATATTGTCATTGTCATCGCCGCCTGTGCCGCGAGCCACTGCCCGATTGATGGTATCTCGAGTCATATTGACTGATAGGGCTTTTTCAATAACGGCACGCAAGCGTGGATTTTTATCAGGGTCAGGGTCACCTTGCTTGGCAGCAGAAACAATTTCACGAATAATTTTGGTAAATACTTTGCCTTTTACCGCATCCTGACGGGCTTTACGGTGTTTAATATTTGCCCATTTTGAATGGCCTGCCATATGACATCCTTAAGTGTTACGAGTTATGTATTATACGGATAAAAAAGTTATTGGTAAAATTTTTTGTACTTGTTGAGATGTTTTTATTTATGATTGCGCTGTTAATCTAAGGTAATCAATCTGTCAGTAAGTTGACGATTTGTATGTCGTTAATAGCGCTTTTTTGCTACACTGCTACTTTCTATCTACTGACCAACTATCGATTATCACTGTAGCGGTCAATAGCAATAATACTTCCAATATTATAAACCACTTTAGCGCATTTTGACCAACCTTGGCTTATTCATGCCATCCTAAATCGTTCGGTTTTATGCCCATTAATCTTGTGACTTTATTGACCCTATGAAGCAACCAAATACCGAAGCCATTACTCATTTACGTAACCGCATTCATATCATTATCGAAGGCACAGATACTCGTTTGGGTAAGCTGTTTGATATCATATTGCTGATTGCTATTTTAGCCAGTGTAGCCGTAGTGATGCTCGATAGTGTACTCTACATGCGCTTGCAATACGGCACATTGTTTTTTTATGCGGAATGGTTTTTTACTATTTTGTTTACAATCGAGTATAGCCTTAGGTTGTTTTCAGCGCCCAATCGATTCCGTTATGCGTTTAGCTTTTTTGGGGTAGTGGATTTATTGTCGGTACTACCAAGCTACTTAAGCCTACTATTTGGCGGTGTGCAGTATCTATTGGTTATTCGTATACTACGCATCTTACGTGTATTTCGCGTGCTCAAACTCGAAGTATACATGCAACAAGCAGGTTTTTTGGCTTCTGCGCTTAGAACCAGCCAGCAAAAAATTACGGTTTTTTTCTTATCATTGGTCTTATTGGTGACCATTTTTGGCTCGATTATCTACGTCGTAGAAGGGCCGGAGAACGGATTTACCAGTATTCCAGTGTCTATTTATTGGGCAGTTGTAACGGTAACCACAACCGGCTACGGCGATATGTCACCTAAGACGCCAATCGGGCAAGCGATTGCATCTATGGTGATGATAGCGGGTTACTCTATTATTGCCGTACCGACGGGTATTTTCACTGCTGAGCTGGCTCGTAATATGCGTCCGCAGCTGAACCCTATAGCCTGTCCAAACTGTGGTAAATTCGGTCATGCAGTCGCCGCAGATTTTTGTGATCGTTGTGGGCATGCGTTACACGTATAGCAAGCATTAAAATTTATTCTTCAGAGTCTATAATCACCTAGAATTCTATATATTCTTTAACCAGCGGTGATAAATCTATCACAACGCCTAGGTTGACTAGATTCCAGTATTGACCAGAAATCGTACGATCTAGCATCATCGTGGTTGCTGAGGGCTGGAACTGACCAAAATATTTCAGCGATGTGCGCATTTGTGCGATGGCTTCATGATGGGTTTGACTACTAGCAAAATCAAAAGCACCATCTTGATACGGTTCGATAGACATGGGTTTAAGCCCAATCTCTAGCCACTTCTCATAAAACTCACCAGGTACGATTTTATCATCATCACGGCGAATATCTAAGGCAATTAAGTCCTGCTCAAGTGCGGTCACATCACTTTTTAAGGCATGCTTGGCAAACCGGCGGAATAACTTCACTTCACTGTCACTATAGCTGCGAATACCACCGAAATCGTATGCCACAACACTACCATCAACTCGAAAAGCAAAGTTACCTGGGTGTGGATCACAGTGCATTCGGTATAAGCCAAACAGCTGTCCGGCGCTAAAATGGAACAGTCGCGCTGCAATTTTCTGTTTAATATCATTATCCCATGTCGATGCGACGGTCAGAGTCTCGCCCATCTCTTCAGTCAAGGTCAAAATCCGCTTGGAAGAATGACTGCTAATGACTTTAGGGATAATTAAGCCTTTATCTTCTGCATGAAAGGCGCCAAATACTCGTAGGTTATGCGCCTCTTTAATATAGTCGAGCTCATCATGTAAGCTTTGGCGAATCTCGTTAAATAGCTGTTCTTGCAATTGCTTACTCATATTCAGCACACCAGCGATTTTTAGCGCCATGCGGACTTGTTTAAGATCGCTATCACAGTTTTCATCGACATCAGGGTACTGTACTTTTACCACAACTCTTTGCCCAGATGGCAAAACCGCTCGATGCACTTGTCCGATAGAGGCGGCGGCAAATGGTGTTTCTTCAAACTCAGTAAACAACTCGTTAACAGGCGCTTTAAGCTCACGTTCAATTTGTGCACGTATCTGCGCATAAGGCATCGGCGGGGCGTCTTTTTGTAGCTTTTCTAAAGCGTTTGCGACTTCAGGCGGAAACACGTCTTTATACTGTGAGGCAATTTGCCCTACCTTCATAACCGCGCCTTTCATTTCACCAAGCGTTTCGGCGATTTGAATACCGACGTCTTGCATCAATTCTGAGCGCGCTTGTAGACGTTTTTCTTCGTCACTTGAGAGATGCCTTAATGAGTTTTTAGCTGCTTTGCCGGCGATACTTGCTGTCATACCAGCAAGTTTCATAAAGCGTTTTCCGGACGATTTTGCCATTCATATCACCATATAGTGGATTGTTTGCTCAGCCATAATTCTATTATTTTAATCAGCCAATTGCTGTTTAACTACTGTGCTAAAGGCCACGTTTTTTTGCTTGAGTTATTATATTTTTTATCGTTAATATCGATACAAGTAACCATAAGATATTAATCATTGAGTGTTATGGAATAAGTATTGGTTAGCCAATAATCTAATGCCATCTGATAACCTAAATGCCCTAGGCCACAAATAACGCCGACGGCCACATCACTGAAATAAGAATGTTGACGAAACGATTCACGGGCATGTACGTTAGATAAGTGAACTTCTATAAATGGTTTTTGTGTCGCCAAGAGTGCATCGCGTATCGCGACAGAGGTATGAGTAAAGGCGGCAGGGTTAATAATGATCGCGTCGACTTGAGCGCTGGCATCTGCTAGTAGTCCATGATGCTGAATCTCATCGACAAGTTTGCCTTCATGATTGGACTGACTGCAAACCAGTTCCACACCATGTGCTGCGGCGCGCTTGATTAAGGAGTTTTCAATATCCGGAAGGGTGGTATGACCGTAAATCTCAGGCTCACGTTTACCCAATAAATTCAGATTAACGCCATTAATTAACAGTAACTTATGCGTTAACTGATGCGTCAAGGCTATATCGTTTTTTTTATGAAAAGGTTTTGCCGTTTTTATTGATTGAGAAGGGGTGGTCATAATAATCTCTATGGCTATCAAGGGGCGAATAAATAATACAGGGCTTTTATAAGTGCTGGATAAATAGAATGGTCGTAGAATAGAAAATTCGACTGTCGCATAACAAGGGTCTAAAAATAATAACCTAAGCTGAGTATTCTAGTCTTTATCCCTTTATGATAACAGCTTGCCAGTTATGTTATAAAAAAACTACATCAAAAGCTAACCTAAGTGGCAAAAATCATGTTAAAAGTCTTTGTGTTGCTAAAAACCCGTGTTATGATATTTTTTACGCAATAAATATTACATGTTTGTTGCTCATTCTAGTTTGGTTGATTATTAACGCTTTTTTACTAACGTGGTTTTAGTTTTTTGCCAGAGGCTAGAAGTAGGAAATTTACTATACGCTAAATAATAAAAGGCATTATAAAACTTTTGTTTTTCGCTAATAGTAGGTGAAGTAGGACTCTTAAATTTTGATTTCATAATCTTAGTACCCGTTTATATGCAATGTTGCAAAGGAATTTGGGACTAAGTAAACTTTTTAGGAAGTAATATTATGTCAGCTCGTGAGCAAGGTATCGTTAAGTGGTTTAATGACTCAAAAGGCTTTGGTTTCATTCAACGTGATAGCGGAGAAGATATTTTTGTGCATTTCCGCGCGATCCAAGGTGATGGTTATCGCTCTCTAAAAGATGGCGAAAAGGTTGAGTTCAGCGTTGTAGAAGGTGATAAAGGCCTGCAAGCTGAAGAAGTCAGAAAAGTAGAAGAGTAATCGCTACAGTCATTATCGCAGTTTAGCTATAATGACTGTACAAACTACTGATATACTACTGAGTCAAGCCAGTCTTGTCTTACTTATGTTGAGTGTAATGCAGCATATTTTGTAAGACTATAAATGGGCTTGGCTTTTTTATGCTTATAAGTTTTACAGAGTTTTGCCTGACGGTCGCTATTGATTAGTGGTTATCGTTTAGTAGAGGCAGTTAAGCCTTATAATAAGCCATTTATTTATTGATGATATACAAGCGAATTATACAAAAGGATATTTTTTTGAGTAACTTTACGACGTTTACGGATTTGCCACTTTCAGCAGCTACTTTACGCGCGGTAGGCGATTTGGGTTTTACTAAACTGACACCCATTCAAGCACAGATACTACCGCATACCCTAGCAAATCAAGATGCTATTGGGCAAGCACAAACGGGTACTGGCAAGACGGCAACGTTTTTACTGACCATAATGGAGGCATTACTTAAGCGTCCTTTTGCAACGGATGAAGAGCGTTATTTAGGTGAGCCACGTGCAGTCGTTATGGCACCAACCCGTGAGCTTGCTCAGCAAATATTTGATGATTGTATCGCCTTGACCAAATACACCTCCTTACATAGCGTCTGTATTATGGGTGGGACCAATTATGAAACCCAGCAGCATGAGCTTGAGCGTCAATATGTCGATATTTTGGTTGCAACGCCTGGGCGTCTGATTGATTTAATGAATAAAGGCATGGTATATCTTGATCGTGTCGAAGTGTTGGTATTAGATGAAGCAGATCGCATGCTGGATATGGGTTTTATCCCAGACATCAAGCGTTTAGTCGGTCGTATGCCGCCCAATACCGATCGTCAAAGCTTGTTATTTTCTGCCACCTTTAACCAAGATGTGATGAATTTGGCTTATCGCTGGTTACATGAGCCACAGTTTGTCGAAATTGAGCCTGAGCATAAAACCAGTGAGCTGGTAGACCAGCATTTTTACTTGTTAACAGAAGATCAAAAGTTAGAAGCCTTAGAGCGTATCATCACTGATACCGCAGTAGAGAAGGTGATTGTTTTTGCCAATCGTAAGGATCAAGTAAAACGTCTGTACCATAAGCTACGCCAAGGGCATAAAATCGTCATGCTATCGGGCGATGTGATTCAACAGAAAC
Source organism: Psychrobacter sp. DAB_AL32B (assembly GCF_002224105.1). NCBI lineage: Bacteria > Pseudomonadati > Pseudomonadota > Gammaproteobacteria > Moraxellales > Moraxellaceae > Psychrobacter > Psychrobacter sp. DAB_AL32B. Next base: position 55,439 of record NZ_NEXU01000079.1, read on the forward strand.
GCGAAAAGTATTTACAGCGCTTCAAAGACGGTCATGCATCTATTTTGGTAGCGACCGATGTAGCAGGACGCGGTATTCATGTCGATGATGTTAGCCATGTGATTAACTATACGTTGCCAGATCAGCCAGATGATTATGTACACCGCATTGGTCGTACAGGGCGTGCTGGGCAAACAGGTATTAGCATTAGCTTTGTGAGTGAAGATGATGCTTTTAATATACCTGCACTAGAGAAGCATTTAGATACTAAGTTTAGTCTTAAGCAGTGGCAGCAGTAGCAACTCTTTAACTGCTGAGCATTAAAAAAGCCCTCAACAAATTGTTGAGGGCTTTTCTGTGTTGATATGTTTTTTTGCTATGATGATAATAACACTTAACTACTGAGTTTCTTCCATAGTCGTTGAGTCATCATTCATATTATGCATACTGTGGTCCATTTGGCTCATATCATGGCGAGTGGAGTCATCTGGGTCAGATATCATCGTAGCAGGACTGCTGTGCTGCATTGCCGCATGACTACCAGCACCATTAGTACCACTACTCATATCATGACCACCATGCATATTCATCATTATCATAGGGACAAAAGCGATGGCTAAGCCAGATAATACCATTATAGCGCCATTAAGCTGTCTTAAGCGAAAACGTCCAATCTTGTCACGCAACCAGCCGACCGTTTCGTGAGTGGCAACCAGCATCGGTACTGTTCCTAAACCAAAGACAAACATCAGCGCCGCGCCACTTAATGGGTTGTGAGCGACCACTGCGATAAGTAGGGCGCCATATACCAATCCACAAGGCAAAAATCCCCATAGAAGACCTGCAGATAATGCCCGCGGAAAGGTGTTTAGCGGAAACACTTTTTGGCGTACAGGGCTAAGATACTGCCAAAAGCGCATACCAAAACGCTCAAGCTTACTTAAAAATGGTGCGCCAAGCATAGTCACGCCGACAAATACCAGTACCAAGCCCAATAAAATACGCGGTAGACTGTTACCCTTCATTAAAGGCTCTAATAAGGTTGTGCCAATAAGTCCTGCGACTAAGCCCAAAAATGCATAGCTGGTTAGACGACCTAAATGATACGTCGCAACCAATGCACGGCGCTTAGCTGGGCTGACGTCTTTCATAGACAGACCAAATGCGGTCACTAGCCCGCCACACATACCTAAGCAATGCGGTGAACCAAAGAACCCCATTAACAATGCAGCAACCAGTAAAGCTGTAGTCATGGGAAGATTCTCCTAAAAATGGTAAAGGACGCACCGACTTATCTCTATCGTATCTAGCGAAAAAACAAGCAGGTAACGCATTTGTAAAATAGCCCGAGGCTATTTTTTTGGATTGCTATCTATATCAGAAGGATGGACTGATTCTATGTCAGCATTATTTATTTTATCATCAACTTTGTCAGTTGCAGCTGTATGCGTGTCTTGCTGAAGAGGCTCTGTGCGCTCATGAGCTTGTATGGTTTGCCGACGCTCTTGACGATCATCCAAGATAATACGCTGTGATGCGTTGTCTAAATCTTCGAATTGATTCGATTTTACGGCATAGCGCACTGCCCAAATCGCCACCACAAACAGCATGAGACTTAATGGAATTAATAAAAATATACTGAGCATGGCAAATCTCTTTAGTAGCAGTTTCTTTTATTATTATACACTTAATGCAAGTGTGGTGGAGAACCTGTAACGATAAAAGTAGGCGGGCAGATACTTATGAGATGATATTTTTCTCAACTAATAGCAAGCTCTATTCATCAGGTGCTTTTGCTACCTTACCTCTTGGTGTCATGAGCTGCTGTGAAGTCACATCTTTGGCTTGGCGACAGTTGGCTTGTGGACGTATCACATCACGTAGGTAAGCGGCAACTTCATAAACCGCGCGCCGTGAATGGCTTAAGTTTTGCGCCGGTTCCATCCAGTCACGTCTAACTGGCAAAGGGGCATTAATCGGAGTGCTGTTGATGCCGTTTAACGCAAACTGTCTGCGAGCACGAGCCATATGGTAGCGATCGGTAATAAGATAAACATGATAGAGGGGAATGCGCTTGGCGGTAAAGCGTGCATTTTCGCAGGTATTCATACTGGCATTTTCGCTGATTAAGCCATCAATACCATGTTCGATCAGCCACTGACCAAGCCAAGGCGCTTCAGCACCGCTTAGTACGATGGGCAGGGGTAGATCGTGATAGGCAGTCGCAGCGGTACGCGCACGATTGAGACTATAGCTATTTAGAATAATTTGATTATTATTGTCATTGGTCAGACCGCCACCTAACACAACATAGGCAGTCGGCGGCGAGCTCATGGCGGCAGATGGCATATTTGGTAAGGGTAAATGGGCTAAGATGTAAACAACGGCTTGTGAAAATAGTGGGGTAAACAAACTAATAAGTACTAAAATAACCGTCGTTGAGCCCAGCAAAAAGGTAGCATTGATAATCCGAAACAGCTTGATCATACGTTCAGCTGAACGCAAATAATGTCGCCATAGACGATTAGACCATGACTGTTTAGACCACATGCTCGTCATACCCGATGGAGCCATTAGCATTTACCCACACCGGCTCGCGCGATAATGGTATCGCAAATTTTTCATACACGACATCGGCGATATATCGCTGAGCTACTGCCACATCGTCTTGGTTTGATTGATAAGGGGCGTGATTGGTCAGCACTAAGGCTTGCTGCTGATGGGTAATAATAGGCGCTATACCGCCGCCTTTTAGACTCGCTTGCTCAATAAGCCAGCCAGCAGCGACTTTTACCATCGCCTCAGGCATGGCATAGCCAACGATAGCCGGATAAGAGGATTGCAGCGCGGTAAATTGGGCTTGAGGGATAATAGGGTTTTGAAAAAAACTGCCACAGTTTGGCAACTGTTTAGGGTCAGGCAGCTTCTGCTGACGGATATCGATAATGGCGTGCATGACGTCAGCTGGCGCAGGCTGCTTGCGACCTTGCTGCTCGGCATAACTTTGCGCGACGGTTTTTACATCGCCATAGCTGGCCAACACTTTTGTCGCATCTGTGTGCAAACGAAAACCCACGCGACTGATTAACCACGTATTGGGATGACGTTTAAAGAGGCTGTCGCGATAGCCAAACTTGCAGTCTGCCGCTGTTAGATGATGCCAAGTTTGGGTTGTTAAATGATAGGCGCGCACATACTGTAAGCTATCTTCTAGCTGGACACCATACGCACCGATATTTTGTACAGGAGCGGCACCAGTGAGACCAGGTATTAGCGCAAGATTTTCAAGTCCATACCAGCCTTGAGTCACAGTATGCACAACCAAGTCATGCCAATTTTCACCTGCCATGACTTCTATATCAACATGGCTATCTGTTTGCGCCGTCACATGGATACCGCGCATCTGTGGTTGCAATACGATAGCATTTAGCTGCGCGGGTAATAACACATTGCTACCGCCAGACAGTACGAATAATGGCTGCTTATGCTCTGCATCTTCTACATAGTTTGCCATAAAAGCATCAAGCTGTGCTTCATCGGTCAATGTCACGACAGCATCGGCAGTACACGCTAAAGCCATAGTATTGCTATGGGACAAATCCAATGTTGGACGGCATGATAAACTTGCTACGTCATCAGTTGGCAGCTCATACTGAGCATGTTTAGCACTGTAATTAAGGCGTGAAGCTGAGGTCATAACATAGCCTATGGGGCAAATAAACAAAAAATCATGCGGTGTTTATTATAAAGGATGCTGGGTATAAAAGTAGCAGAAATATCGCGCTTTATAACTAATATCTCTTCATAACTAGGATATCTTCCAGCTTTCGATCCACCCTTGTGCACTTGATTCAATGCGTTCAATCACGTCTTCAAACGCATCCGCATCGCCTGTATAAGGATCTGGCACATCGTCGCCGCCATAGGTAGGGTCTTCTTCACTGAATAACGCCAGCTTAGCTAAATTATTCTCTGTGTTTGCTATACCGTCTTTGATTGATTGCAGATCCGCTAAATTTTGCGCATCCATCGCTAAGATTAAATCAAAATCGCGAAAATCATCAATGCTGACTTGGCGCGCAACCAATTTATTGATGTTATAACCATGAGCTTTGGCATGGCGCTGTGCTCGTTCATCGGGCGCATGACCGATATGCCAATCACCCGTACCCGCTGAATCGACCTTCATTGACAGTCCTGCAATCGCTGCTTGCTGACGAAAAATCTCTTCGGCAGTTGGTGAGCGGCAAATATTCCCCAAGCAAACCAATAGGACAGATGAGGGAGTAGAGGCTTTGATTGGCATATGATGACCTTTTATAACAATAAATTATAACAACAAAAAAACATGCTATCAAAACCAGCATTGGTAGTGTGGTTTATGAGCATGCTATCGAGTGAATTAATTGGCTATAGCGTAACGGTTAATGCCTTGAATGGCAAGGGCAGAGACTAAACAATAGGGTCATTCAGTGTGCTAAATAATAGATAGCTGCTGACCCTATTATTTTTGCAATGAGTGAGGGCGGTTACTGTTAATGCTATAGTAGATTCACTTTAAAAATGATAGCAATAGCACGTTATTACAATCGTATCGCTTTTATTTTGAACTGACTATATTAGTCTTGACTGCTTTTAAAGCGTTGTAAATCACGACGCTCTTTTTTATTAGGTTTGTTATCAGGACGGGCAAGATTGGCAAGTTTGCGCTGCTCGGCATAATAGGCACGGCGCTCTTCACTTTCCTTAGTCTCTGAATATAGCACTTCGGCAGCAGTAGCATTACCACGTTGCGCGGTTAGCGCTTCGACAAGCACGGTTTTTTCAGTCATCGCGGTCGCTGAACCTTGGCGGATAGTTAATTCATCGCCGACCGAAATCTCTTTACTGGTCTTCACACGGCTACCGCCATAGTGTACTCGTCCGCTTTCGATAGCTTGTTTGGCAAGCGTGCGTGTCCGATAAAAACGCGCCGCCCACAGCCATTTATCAAGACGGATTTTGGCTAAGCCTTGATTTTTAGCATCCATATTATTTTTCATAATAGCTACTCTGCATTAATGTCTGTATTGATTTAAAATAAGATAGTATCAATGAGATTAGGGCATATTTGATATTTGCAAACAGTTTTTTACGGTTAGTCGTATAGTAAGTTCAAAATAAAATACGTACGACTATCACAACACTCTGCTGGTATAAATTTTTCTCGCTTGCTGTGTACTTCGCCAGACAGAGGCTTCAAAAAATTCATACCAGCAATACTATATTCTCTTTAAAGTGAATCGACTATAGTAAGCGTGATAGAGTCAAATTAACGATGATTGCACTCGGCAACTTTTATAGCCATCGCTGCGGCATCGTTTGTATTTAACTTCTCTAAATCAGTAATCACACCTGCGATGTTTTCTGCTGTTTTATTTTGGCTTAATTTAAATTGAGCTTGGATGGAGTCTATAGGAAGTTTAAAGCCGATAATGCCTCGACACATAGCATCGATATAAGCAGCGGGTGCATCCTCTAATGACCAAGGGTTGTCTGAAACAACCTCTTGCTGCGCGGTCATCGTTTCCAGTATCCACTTAAGCTTGTCTGTATCTTCGATCAATTCTATCTTAGATTGAATATGTATACTTTGATAGTTCCAAGTGGGCACTTCTTTATGAGTTTTTGCTTTGCTGGGATACTAATTGGGACTGATATAATGCCCTGTATCTTGAAAAATAATTAACCACGAGGTATCTGGCAAGGCATCTTGATAAATAGAGTTTTTCCGACCGAAATGACCATAAAGGCAGCCGTATTGTGAATGATCGTCATGCCAAAACAAAGGAATATGACAGGCTTCAATGCCTTTGCTGGTTTGCGAAATCAAGGTGGCTAATGGCTTAGCTGCTATAAAATTAAGGATGTTTTCAAGATTTTCTTCGGCAAAAACTGAAGGTATGTGCATGATGTTCTCAGTTTATATTTTATATAAAATCAGTTACACCACTGTTTTTCACAAGGTATACCATCATTATTACCGTCCATTTGGGTATTAGGACAATGTTGTATGAAGTAAGTCGCTTCTGCGCACGAAGTCATCTGAGAGCAATGCTTTCTGCTATCACATGAAAAGCTGGGCGCTACTGGTTGTGAATCTAATGTTGGTTTTACTGCCGAAACTGATGTTGAAGTTGGATCTGAACCTGAATCAACATACGTTGGAGGTATGTCTATATCATCAAAGTCAGTAGAGGAAAATGCAACCTCAGTTGAAGTGTCAGTCGTAACATCAGTGGTGGAATTGCTTGTAGAGTTTTTAGGTTGGAGGATTTTATAACCCACAAGCGCTAAAGTTAGTAACACTACCATCATTAATATCTTTTTTATCACTACTCAGTACTTAGTACTCATCAATAATTACTATAAACGAATAATCGCTATTAAATCATTAGTGCAGTTTTTTAATGACTTAGATTAAAAAACCGCACTGATAGATGATAACTTACAGCTATTGTATCTACTTTAAAAACAACTGATAACCAATATTGTCATTGAGCATGGTGCAGTCATAACCAATATCAAGAAGGGCATCTTGCAGCTGGCGAGAGTTACTCTCAGAAGCTTGTAGGCCTACCAATACACGACCTTCGGCAGCACCATGATTGCGATAATGGAAAAGGGTAATATTAAAATCGTCGCCAAGTTTTTCTAAGAAAGTAAGCAAAGCGCCTGGGCGTTCTGGGAAAGTTACTTTTAATAATTGCTCATTTTCAACATGGGCATGACCACCAATCAAATGACGGATATGCGATTTCGCGATATCATCATCAGTTAAGTCATGTGCTGCATAACCATCAGCGGCCAATTGATCACTAATGGTTTGACGCTCTTTATCACCTTCTTTTAGGGCAATACCCACAAAGATTGCTGCAGGATCCATAGAGTCTGGTGATTTTTTGCTATCTGCACGGTAGTTAAACTCAGTAATATTACGTCCGTGTAGGCTACGACAGAAGTTTAAGAACGCCCCAGTCTGCTCAGGGATAGTTACACCAAAGATGGCTTCCTTTTTCTCACCAATCTCAGTACGCTCAGCGATATAGCGTAGGCGGTCAAAGTTCATATTGGCACCGCAGATAATGGCCACGCAATTTTTGCCTTGTATATTATTGGCTTCTATATATTTTTTCATGCCAGCGACTGGTAACGCACCAGCGGGTTCAACAATACTGCGATTCTCTTCAAAGATGTCTTTGACGGCAGCACATACTTCATCATTGCTACAAGTCACAACTTCAGGTTCGACGACAGGCCCTGATTTATCGCTCTTCTGCATACGAACGATATCAAAAGGCAATTCGCCAATCTGTGCAACTGCCACACCATCGACGAACAGTCCGACTTGTTCAAGCTTAACGCGCTCATTCGCTTCAAGCGCGGCTTTTAGACAGGCTGATTGTTCAGCTTCTATAGCGATAACTTTGACATGCGGGGCAACTTCACCTAAAAACGCCGCGACGCCAGAAATCAGACCACCGCCACCAACGGCAACGAAAACATAGTCCATATTACGCCACTGCTGGGTCAGCTCAAGTCCGATAGTACCTTGTCCGGCAATTACCAGCTCATCATCATAGGGTGGAATAAAGGTCAAACCTTCGGTCTCAGCACGATTGATCGCATAACGATTGGCTTCATCGAAGCTATCACCATATAAATCGACATTTCCGCCAAGTGCTCTAACCGCATCTACTTTGATGTCAGGTGTGGTGGTCGGCATCACAATAATATTGTTTAGTGATAGTTTTCTTGCAGAATAGGCAACGCCTTGCGCATGGTTACCTGCTGAGGCACAAATAACGCCACGCGCTTTTTGCTCATCGCTCAATTGGCTGATACGGTTATAAGCACCGCGCAACTTAAAGGATTTAACCGGCTGTAAATCTTCACGTTTAAAACGAATATCATTAGCAAAACGTTGGGTCAGCTTGGGTGCCGCTTCAAGTGGCGTTTGAATGGCAACGTCATAGACGGTGGCTTGCAAGATGGCTCGTACCCAGTGTGACAGCATAACGGTTCCTAATCTAGATGATAAATAAAGAGGTGATATATGAAGATAAAAATGAAATAGATTAGCCTATGCTGATTTTTAGCATCTTGCAAGGCGCAATTGCAATTTTCATGCGTATTTTTATAAGGCTATAGCAATTGACATAGCCTTATAAGGATTGAGTGGCACTTATAAAAAACATCAACAAAAATAAAGGGTAAATTAAAGTGGTTAGCAGGCCGACTCCGTTATAGCCATTGGTTATCGCTATCAGTTATAATGGCCGCGCATTTTACCTCTTTACCTCTTTTACATTGATAAATTAATCTTGCCAAGGATTTATGATGAGTGATCAGCACGCACAAAAGCAAGCCGCTGCCAAGGCCGCGTTACGCTATATTGAAGACGATATGATACTCGGCGTGGGGACGGGCAGTACGGTTAATTGTCTGATTGAGTTGCTACCTAAGTTCAGGCTTGCCGGTGCAGTTGCTAGCTCGCAAGTTACAGAAGATAGACTTCGCGCACTTGGCATTGAAATCGTTGATTTAAACTTCGCTGGTACGCTTGATGTTTATATCGATGGTGCAGATGAAGTCAATGAGCACTTGCAGCTGATTAAAGGTGGTGGCGGCGCGCTCACGCGTGAAAAAATCGTCGCTGCCGCTTCTAATAAGTTTGTTTGCATGGTTGATGAGAGTAAAGTGGTTGAGTTCCTTGGACGCGAGTTCCCTGTACCGATAGAAGTGTTACCGCAAGCGCGTTCTTATGTCGCCAGACAGTTAGCGAGAATGGGCGGTGAACCCGTTTATCGTGAAGATTTTGTCACCGATTATGGCAACGTTATTTTAGATACCTATGATTTGGACGTCAGCAATCCAGTAGCGCTTGAGAAAGAGTTGAACAATATTGTAGGCGTGGTTTGTAATGGTATTTTTGCCGCCAATCAAGCAGATGTTTTGTTAAAGGCGGGTAGCGATGGGGTGCAAACCATAACGCGCTAATTGTTGTTTAATATTGATAGCTCAAAATATTTGAACCATAAAAAAGGCAGATTACTTAGCGTAATCTGCCTTTTTTGTGCGCCGCTTTCTTTTATCTAAATAAGATTTTGATTATGCAGGCAGCTTAATCTTATCTTTTAATAAAAATTCCATCAGTGCTTTCTGGGCATGTAAGCGATTTTCAGCTTCGTCCCATACCACTGAACGTGGATCATCGAGCATATCATGAGAAATCTCTTCGCCACGATGGGCTGGCAAGCAATGCATAAACACCACGTCAGGGTCAGCTTTGTCTAATAGCGATGGCGTGACTTGATAAGAGGCAAATCGGCGTGCGCGCGTGTTTTGCTCAGATTCCTGTCCCATACTTGCCCATACATCAGTGACGATTAAGTTCGAATCTTTGGCCGCTTCTTGCACATTTTCGACAATACTAACGCAATGCGAAAAGCGTTTCATCAGTTCAGGGTCAGGCTCGAAGCCATAAGGAGCTGCTACTCGCAACTCAAAACCAAACTGATTGGCGGCTTGCATATAAGAGGCACACATATTATTGCCATCACCGACCCAAGTGACGATTTTGTTTTCGATACTACCGCGGTGTTCGTAATAGGTCTGCATATCTGCCAGTAACTGGCAGGGATGGTATTCGTCAGTTAGCGCATTGATAATCGGCACGCTAGAATATTCAGCAAAGGTTTCAACCTTTTCATGCCCAAAGGTACGAATCATAATAATATCAACCATGCTCGATATTACCCGCGCTGAGTCTTCAAGCGGCTCACCGCGACCAAGCTGGGTATCATTTGGCGATAAGAAAATAGCACTACCACCGAACTGACCCATACCCGTTTCAAACGAGATGCGCGTACGGGTTGATGACTTCTCAAATATCATACCTAGCGTACGACCGACAAAAGGCTGATAAATCTCACCAGCATGTTGCATCTTACGCAACTCGCTGGCACGTTTGATGAGATTCTCTAGCTCTTGTTTGGTTAAATCAGATAAGGTTAAAAAATGGCGCAAGCTCATAGCAATCCTAGCAGTCGAACACAGTCAATGAAAATGATACGTTATCAGCCGTCAATAGCATCGCATTAGTAGCGATACCGTGGTGACAACAAACTTTTAGTATAGCGTAATTACTTTTAATGTAAACGTCCAATTTACCGTGATTAATCGGTCATTCAAACCGGCAGCCAATTAGTTGTGATCTAGTGCGATGATTGTAATGAATAGATTTATATACGAGTTGGGCGCGCGCTCAGGCGACACAGCAATTCATAGCTAATTGTACCAGCATGCTTGGCGACTTCATCGACGTGTGGCGCGTCGCCCCACAGTATTACCTTACTATTTAGAGCAATGCTTTCTGGTACGTTGCTGACATCGATGACAATCATATCCATTGCTACCCGTCCAATTACAGTACATGGATAGCGTTGATGATTTATGGCGTCAATGACGGAAACATAAGCATCATCACCAATCACACGTGGATAGCCATCTCCATAGCCGACACTGACCAAAGCGGTTTTAGTGTCTTGTTGCGCCGACCAGCGACTACCATAGCCGATAGTATCACCTGCGTTGATCGTTTGTAGAGCGATGATTTGTGCGCTAAAATCCATGGCTGGTTGTAAGCCTAACTCACGCGCACTTTGATCAATGACAGGTGCACTACCATATAACATAATACCTGGACGTATCCAATCGTGATGATGCTCTGAGAAATTTACGATGCCAGCTGAATTGCACAATGAGCCTTTGGCATCTGCGCTGATCGTTTCTCGCAAAGTGCTAAGCATGTCATTAAAACGCTGGATTTGAATAGCGTTTAATGGGTGATTTTTATTATCGGCATTAGCAAAATGGGTGGTCAAAATCAGCTGATATCCTGCTTCATGCAGCAATTTGGCCGCCGGAATAATGGTTTGATCATTAAAACCTAGGCGATTCATGCCAGTATTGTATTTTAGCCAAACGACTCGGGTTGCGCTATTAGCGGGTGGCGTGTGTTCTAATGCCCACGCTAATTGCGGCGCATGATGAATCACACAGCTGATATCATATTCAATTGCTTGTCGCCATTCATCGCTAGTAAACGCACCTTCGATAAGACCAATCGTTTTGTCCCAGCCCAACTGCCTTGCTTCTAGCGCCTCTATCAAAGTTGCTACCCCGACACCATCGGCTTGTTGCAACGCTGGCAGGACAGCAGCCACGCCATGTCCATAGGCATTGGCTTTTACCATCGCCAATACTCTAGCCTGTGGTGCAAGTTTTTTAACCTGATTAAGATTATGAATAATGGCGGCTGGTTTAATAGTAATAGTGCGCATAATCGGCTTCTTGTTAGAAAGGTTATAAAATAATAAAGTTATAAAGCCAGTGAGTCATCAATCTAGCTGATGAATCACTGGCTATTTTTATTAATTATTATCTGTCAATTTTATTACTCATCATTCTCGAAACTGGCATTTTGATAATATTCTGGGGTTAAATTGATGAAGCGAGTAAATTGTCCTTCAAAACCCAAACGTATGGTGCCGATAGGGCCGTTACGCTGTTTACCAATGATGATTTCAGCCACACCTTTGTGGTCTGTATTCTCATTATAAACCTCATCGCGATAGATAAACATAATCAAATCGGCATCCTGCTCAATCGCACCAGATTCACGCAAATCCGACATAATAGGTCGCTTATTAGGGCGATTTTCTAGACTACGGTTAAGCTGCGATAATGCGATGACTGGACATTCAAGCTCACGTGCCAGTGCTTTAAGGCTACGAGAGATCTCAGATATTTCTCCAACACGGTTGGTATCAAGACCAGGCACTTTCATTAATTGTAGATAATCGACGATGATAGCGCCTAACTTTCCGTCATGGTTTTTGGCGATACGGCGACAACGCGAGCGCAGCTCTGAAGGCGGTAGAGCTGTACTATCATCAATATAAAGATGCTTTGACTGCAAATGTTGAATGGCGTTCATCATTTTTGCCCACTCATCTTCATTCATTTGTCCAGAGCGCAGGTGCGTTTGGTTGATTGCACCCCACGATGACAGCAGACGCATGACGATAGATTCTGCAGGCATCTCCATCGAAAATACTACGACTGGCAAGTCTTCATTAAATAAAATTCCTTCTGCCAAGTTCATGGCAAAGGTCGTTTTACCCATCGATGGACGGGCAGCCACAATAACTAAATCGCCTGCTTGTAAACCTTGGGTTTTATTATTTAGTTCTACAAATGGTGTTTGTAGCCCAATCATGCCATCGGGGTTTGATTTAAGCTCTTGTATTTTATCAATGACATTGGTCAATACTGAGGTAATACCAACGGGTCCACGCTGCTCAGCACGTTTATTATGCTGCTCATTAATACTAAATATTTTTGCTTCAACGTTGTCTAGAATGTCGCTAACCGTTTGATCCTTTGGGTTATAAGCAAGGGTTAGCATGTCATTGCCAGTGGTAATCAGCTGACGTAGCGTAGATAGCTCACGTACGCGCTGGGCGTAAGCAGTCAGGTTAAATAGTGTGGCAGGGCTTTGGCTCAAAATATCCGCTAAATAGCTGTCACCACCGGCGCTTTTAAGCAGCTTTTGTGCCTCCAACCAGTCATGTACCATAACCGTATCATAAGGCTCGTTGACCGCTGCTAAATGCGCGATGGCGTCAAAAATATACTGGTGTCGCCCAGCATAAAAGTCGTCCTTAGTGACGATATCTGCAATTTTGTCATATGCCTCTTCGATACTCATCAAAGATGCAAGCAAGGCCTTTTCAATATCGATATTGTGCGGCGGTGTTTGATTGAGTAAGTCGTCGGTTTTTTCGTTGTCTGCCATGAGTGCCTAATGTTTCAAAAGTCGGTATAAAAGTCGTGATAAAAATTATGTAATATGAAAGTTTAGCTGAGTGATGATACAGCAAATAAAGCGCCATGCGTCGCTATGATAGAAGTACCAAAACATGACCTCAGTGTTTGCTTGTAGATGCTACAATGAAAAGCGAAAGTTTAACACATAATACGATTTTTTCGGGCTCTATAAGTAACTATCGAGCCTAGATTGGGGTTGTAATAGGGAAAGAAATCATCTATACAACATGAATGTAATAATTTATTTTAATACTAAAAAATACAATAAAATTAACTGCTTACTATAAATATAAAGGTGCTGTTGTTATGAAGGATATGTCAGATATGCAAAAAAAATTACCGCTATTAATCACAACTGGAGAGCCTGCTGGTATTGGTATGGACGTGGTACTGCTATTAGCACAAGAAGGTAAGTTACAGGATTTTGCGCGACCTATCTGGGTAACTGCTGAAGCTGAAGCTATGCAAGCACGAGCTGATAAATTGGTCGCTGCTGGCGTGTTAACCACTTGTCCCCCTTGGCAAACAATCACGGCACAAGTGAATGCTGATGATTTTGTAGAGCAAATTGCACAGCAGACAGATGCTTCTAATAATGATAATAAATATACGTTTGTTCTACTCGATATTCCTTGTGGTGCCCCTGTAGTCGCAGGTCATATTGATATTAATAATGCTCTAATGGTCGCTCAGCAATTAGAGATTGCTCACCAGATGGCGTCAAATAATACTGTTGCCGCTATCGTAACGGGTCCACTACAAAAATCTGCGCTGATCGATGCAGGCATTAAACTGCTAGATGGCACCATGTTTAGCGGTCATACTGAATTTTTTATGCAGCAAAGTGGCTGTGATAAAGTCGTCATGATGCTCGCCAATCAAGCAATGAAAGTGGCACTCGTTACGACACACTTGGCGTTAAAAGATGTGCCTGCCGCTATTACCGCCGATAATGTGCGCCAAACGGTACAAATTGTTATCGATGATATGCGAGAGAAGTTTGGTTTAACGCAGCCACGTATATTAGTTTGCGGTCTTAATCCGCATGCAGGCGAGGGTGGGCATTTAGGTACGGAAGAAATCGATATTATTAATCCAGTATTACAAGAGTTTATCAATGCTGGCGTAGATATCTCTGAGGCGATGCCTGCTGATACGCTATTCACACCAAGGCATTTGGCGAATTGTGATGCAGTTATTGCCATGTATCATGACCAAGGTTTGCCAGTACTTAAATCCCATGGTTTTGGTGATACCGTCAATCTAACTTTGGGACTGCCATACATTCGTACCTCTGTCGATCACGGGACTGCACTTGATTTGGCAGGGCGGGGCGGGGCAAGTGCCACCAGCTTGTATCAAGCATTAACCATGGCAAATGAGATGGTGGGTAAATCGCTTATTAATAGACCTTTGTATAAGTCAGTGCCTTAGCGAGATTTGTAATGCAGTATTGGGTAATTTTAGGGTGAGCAATACCTATTTATGAATCGTCAAATATGCCCTGATATAAGTGGCTATATTATAGTGGTCTATTAATTGATTAATGACCTTAATTAGGTGGTTCCGTTGGGGTATACCCTATTATTAAGTGTGACTACTACCATCTTTATTACTTACAAAGAAGATATATTAAACCTATATTCTTCAGGTAAATCAGATGGGTAAGTATCAGCATTAGTACCCCAAGGACTTATTTCTAAATAAAAATTATCTATATTCCAAATGCATAATTTGCACATAAAGACAATTTCCTTTAAATGATTATTTACCTCAACATCATTCTTAGATTCATTTATTACTATCTTCATATCTTCAATAAGCTCTAACATATCTGAAACTGTCATCAAAATAGAAGGATCGCAATCATCCAGATACCTCAATACCTTAAATTTTTCCCCATCATTTTCCCTTTCTAAAAAACCACTATTTCTCAAATGTTCAGAACGATATATAACTCTATTATGCTTATCTACCGCACCCAGATCGTTCGGAGATGTTTTTCTGTAAATACTAATAAATTGCATGGCTTACTCACTTTACAACCTAATGAAGCTAACTAAGATCATCTCACATACCAAGAGCAACTTATCCTAATAATGTTTTGATATTAGTATTCCGATATAGACTTATATTAGTGGGAATAGTTCAAAGTTGTTAATAATATTATTCAAATTAGAATAACTGGCATTAAAAAGATGGTAAGCACGAGCATACAGTTCGATGCCTGTATAGCGCACCGATCACGATTTAAGGAAGTAAACGCTAGTCACTTAGTCTGCTAAAAAACAGCTCACCTACAAATTGTTACTAGACAGCTAAAGCTATATATCGGAAACAACCCCACGTAAGAAAATAGCAAGTTTTGATTAGATACGCACCGATCACTACCTATTGCAAATTAGTGTGAGCGTCACAGACTTATCGACAGATATCGAGAGGTTATAAAAAACTACTTTGTGTGCCCTTTTTATATAGACAAATTCACGCATATATATAAAATAGCAAGCTGTAATCTACAACTAATTAAACACTAAGGGCGGATAACCTTGATGGATAACGAATTGAGAGGCAGTGACCTAACACGCGCAATGCTAGAGCGTGGGGAAGAAAAGGTGTGGTGTGCCGTAAACAATGATAGTGATGAGCACGCTATGACCAATATTGATAATGCTGACTATAGTTTTTTAAAATATATTATCGCGTTTAATAATAGCCACTTTCTTTGTAAAAACGGAACATCATGGAAACATGCAGTGCCCGTTAAAAAAGTCGAAGTCACACAACAGGAAGTAGGGTTCTAACCTACTTCTTTTATAAAAACTGCAAGAAAAATTAAAGTTTTCTATTCGCTCCGATGTAGTAAATAAAACTGTTTATATGTTAATTTTATTGCATACTGTATGTTATATATAATATATTCGATTATATGAATATAAAACCTAGGAACGGATGAAAACGTGAAATGGATAACGAATTGAGAGGCAGTGACCTAACGCGCGCAATGCTAGAGCGTGGGGACGAGAATGTGTGGTGTGCTATTGCTGATGAAAGCGATGAACAAGCAATGACAGCTCATGATAGTAATGCCTTTACAGCTCATATAGTAGCTTTTAAGGATGGTAGCTTTTATTGCACTGGTGGTATGCGATGGCTATATGCTGTTCCAATTAAGATAAAAGAGATCCTTCAACATGACAAAATGTATTAATAAACCTGCTAATTACGGCGGGTTTTTTATGCCTGAAAATTCTGATTTAGTAAGTTTAAAAACACATTGTTGGTATTGAGAATAAATAAATTCAAGAAATGAGGTAAACACTAGACGTACAGCCGACAGTTTGTGTTCTATAGTCAATCTCTTTTAAAAATGTTATATACTAAACCAACTAACCTATTAATATTATAAATACTAATGACTACATCGCTCAAAGCTTAGCTATTGTATATATGGATGAGAGTGGCTTTGAGCATGCAACGATTCGCCCTCATGGCTATGCACCCATTGGCACACCTTGTATTGACAGCTATAACTGGCAAGGTAAAAAACGAACCAACGTTATTGGTGCTTTATATGAAAAGACGCTGTTTGCACTCGATTGTATCAAGACAAACATTAATGGAGATATCTTCTATCACTGGTGTAAACATACCTTAATTCCAAGCCTTAAACGTAAGTGCGTAATTGTGATGGATATGAGCGAGGATAAAGCAAAGCACTGCTTTGCCCGAGCGCAAGGCGAGAGCTGTGCTCGAGTGATAAGCTATCATAAACGCGTGAAAAGGCTACTCAATCGACACGGTCACAGGCTATTATTCTTACCACCTTATAGCCCTGACTTAAACCCTATAGAGAAAAAGTGGGCTCAGGTGAAGTTTCTACGTCAAGGTTGGATGGAAAATGACTTATCTAAATTGTTTTATGATATTAGTCCTAGCTATAACACTTTTATTTTGAATTGACTATAATATAGGAGCCACACTCACTACAACATATCAAAAAACTTAATCACTAGCATGGCTGTTAATAAAAAAATAAGAATAGCTGCCACTATCGCCTGTAAGAAAAACTTTTTATTATCCATAATCAATCTTAATATATTCTTTTAAGTGAATATACATGTTAATTACCTTCTGCGGTGGAAAATATCCTCGAATTATCTACTTTAAGCACACCACGATGTACACTATCGACACCAATATACATTTAATGCCTTTAATATCAATGTCTTACCTATAAGATTCAAGTCCTCACTAGGGAATCGTATATATAACCAATATTATGGCAAATGGCTTAAAAATAAAAAAAGCACTGTGTCGGTTGCGCTAAGGTAGGGGCGATTTACTAATAAAGTGTCTCGAAAATACAGCCTAATTATGAGCTGTGTTATAATTTGCCATTATAAAGCCAGTATATCGCTGGCATTGCCTTATCGACCATTTCTTTTTTATCTATTAAGAATTTTTTATGTCCAAAATTTCGTTTGATGCTCAATCTATTTCTAACAGCCTACGCGCTGCCAAACACCAACCGCGCAAACGCTTTGGTCAAAACTTCTTACATGACCGTAGTGTTATCCGTGAGATTGTTGAGAGCATTCGTCTAGAGCGCGACGATAATCTCATTGAGATTGGACCAGGGATGGGTGCTTTGACTGAGCCATTATTGGCAGAAGTGGATGCGATGACCGTGGTAGAGCTGGATCGTGATTTGGCAGATAGCCTGCGTATTCGTATCGGTGCCAACAGCCATCCAAACTTTACGATTATCAAAGACAATGCTATGCATGTCGATTATCGTGAGCTATACAGCGATGAGCGCGGTAAGCTACGTGTAGTTGGTAATCTGCCATATAACATCTCTACGCCTATCTTATTTCATCTGCTCAGCTATGCCGATGTGATTCAAGACATGCACTTTATGCTGCAAAAAGAGGTGGTCGAGCGGATTACTGCTGATGTCGGTAGTAAGACCTATGGCCGCTTGTCTGTCATCATGCAATATCACTGCGATACAGATTATTTGCTGACCGTACCCCGCGGCGCATTCAATCCGCCACCGAAAGTGACCAGCGCTGTCTTTCGACTGACGCCGCATATTAATAAGCCAGTCGTGGCAGAAGATGAAGAGTATTTTGCGATTGTTGTGCGCGAAACCTTTAATCATCGCCGTAAGACGTTACGCGCTATCTTTAAGAAGTCGACCTTGTTACCGACGTTGAGCGAAGAGGATTTTGCGGCTTGCGCTATCGATCCACAAGCCCGCCCTGAAACACTAAGTGTGAAAGATTTTGTGAACTTAAGTAATCAGGCGCGCAAGGTAGAGGTTTAACTCATCAAGACATAAAGGTCATTGATGTCTTTAGCTGATATTATCTAAATAAAATAATAGTCAATTTCTATCATAAAAAATGACCATACAAAAACCATCACATAATCACATAAAAGTCATCACATAAAAGTCATCGAGGTATTATGAGTTTTCGCCAGCAGTATGTCATCGGTGATTTGCAAGGCTGCTATGCTGCGTATCTTCAGCTACTTGAAATATTAGATTTTGATCCTACCCAAGATAAATTATGGTTTGCCGGTGATTTGGTAGCACGTGGTGAAGATTCGTTAAATACTTTGCGTCATGTCAAATCATTATGTGAGCAAGGCGCAGCAGCAACGGTGCTTGGCAATCATGATATTAATTTGCTCGCAGTATGGCGCGGGGTGACGAAAATTAAGAAAAAAGATAAGACGGCACCGATTTTTGCCGCCGATGACTGTGATGAATTACTTGATTGGTTACGCCATCAGCCCATATTGGCTTATCCTGATGAGCATACGGTATTGGTACATGCCGGTATTCCACCGCACTGGAGTATTGAGGAAGCCGCAAACTATGCACAGCAGTTAGAATCACAGCTACGCGGCAGTTTAAAGCAGCTCGATAAATTATTACCACATTTATATAGCAAGACGGCCGATGATTGGCATGCAGGCATTAATGGTTTTACCAAAATGCGAGCGATTGCCAATTACTTTACTCGTATGCGCTTATGTAAGCAGGATGGGTCGCTTGAATTCAGTTTTGCGGCAGGTTTAGATGAGTCCATGCCAAAAGATTTTTTACCTTGGTTTGAATGGCACGCACCGCGTAGCCGTAAGATACTATTTGGTCATTGGGCTGCGCTTAAAGGTGAGATTGATTTGCCGTATGCGCGTGCGCTTGATGGTGGCTGCGTTTGGGGCAATCATCTACTGGCGTATCGTTTGAGTGATGGCAAAGCCATAACGTCAAGTGCGCATTGCTTGCTGCCATCATCTTAGCATCTTAATATTACTGCCATCATTTTAGTGCTGTAATTTTGCTGCTATCATTGTAAATCTAGAAGCCATCAAATCGCCCCATTAACTGGGTAGATTTGGTGGTTTTTTTGGTTTAGGCAGCGGCGTTTTGGCATCGCCAGCGGCTTTGTTATCAGGATTGCTATCATTACTTTCATCATCAGCTATCGTCTGATTACCCTCATTGAACGCTGTATGAGCTTTATCATACTGAATATCCTGAGTATAAGGGACGCTGTTCAGTTCCTCATCTATCAGACCATCATCAAGATCAATAATCTTTTTAGTGCTTACTTGATTAGTCGTGGTATGTGCTGCACGGCTTTTTAATGCTGGGTCAACGTTATCATTCGATGTCTGATTGCTATAATCTATGTCTGTTACCGCTTGCTCATTTTGCATGCTTTTCTGTTTAGATTTAGGCAATATTTTCACATCAGATAAGCGGCGCACCACATAGTTATTGGGTATGGGGTGTCCGCTTTGATTAGAAGTGGTATCGTCAAAAATCATATGTCCTTGGCTATCGATACGCGCGTACTTCATTGGCTTATCACGTGGCCAGAAAAAATCGGATGGATGGGTCAAGATGTGACTAAAAAGCTGCTTGGTCAGACGACTCCAATCGACAAACTTCACCTCTTTTGATCTTAATGCTACGAATAGTGCCAATGAGAAACTGACCATTAAGTTGACCATACCGATAAGCCCAACGCCGAGGACAGAAAGTAGCACAATCTGCCAATCCAATTGATTGGCGGATATATTAAATAAGCCATGAGCCAAATTGGCTGAGGCAAAGGCAATATGGCGAATATCAATTGGTAAACCAAATAAGAAGCCGATCGTTGCTGTGCTACCTAAGAATACCCCGAATATAAAATTACCCATAATAGCGCCCAGATTGGACTCTACAAAGCCGCCTAGACGCTGAAGCCATGCTTTAGGTAGTAAGTATTTTAGAAGTCTATGGCGCTGAATGCGGGCACCGATTTGGTTGTAGACCGCTAAATTGTCATAGTAGCCTGCAATCAGACCCGATAAAAATAAATAGACGCCAGCAATAGCAGCATGAGGTAGCGCTAGTGAGCGAAAGGGGTCTAAGTCATGTAGTAGGTGCGCCGCCTTATCAGTATTGATCATCGGCGTACCCGTATACTGTAGCCACGCAAAAGAGATAATAAGGGCGACCGGTATTGCTACCATAATATTGCCCATAATCGCGACAAACTGGGTACGCAAAATATCAACCACCAATTCTGATAGCTTGTTAAGTTGGTGTGATTTTTTCCCAGAGGCATCTGATATGGTAGAGGCGATGGCAGCAGCAGTCATGGCTGGCTGCTTGGTGGCGACCGTACCATGGACGATATGAATAAAAACAAAACCCAACCCATAAATCATACTGTTTATAAAAGCGCGTCCCATTGGCGCTAGCGCCAGATGGTACGTCAATATCTTAGTAGTAGCCATAAAAGCAATGATAAAACCGCCAATAGAGGCTTTTTTAAACATCTTTCGGTAGCCGGCTTTATCGGTACTAATATAATGCTCGCCGACACGGCCGGCATTTTCGGTGACTTTGCGCGATAGCAGCTTGGTATTGTTGTCAATCAAATAACCAATGCTATAACGGCGACTAGCAGTGGTAATCAGTGCTTGAATCAGCTCTATCACTGCCTGATCACGCTTATCGTGGTTGTCTGAAACCAGTTCAGTTAAAATACGCATACGCTGTAAACTTTGATCTAAGCGTAACATCATGTTGGTCAAACGGATGGAGATACCGGTTTTATAAATACGCTTACGTATGGTGGCGACGATGTCTTCACATTGTTCAATCATGACCAATAAAGGCGCTGGATCGACGGCTTTTTCTGGAATGATATCCGTTAAGTTATCAAGCTCATGCGCCTCCCGATATTGATTGACGTATAATACGGCTTCTTGATTTTGTGCGACGAATGCGGCTGAATAGTTCAGCATTTGCGGATAAGATTCCATTAAATCTGGATGTAAACCAATGCCGCTAATACGATAAGATAAAATGATGATGGCGTTTAAAATGCTATTTTTTGCGGTAGCGACTAAATCTAAATGCTCATCATTGACTTTGAGTAAATCAACCAGCGCATCCCATTTCTCTGTATCGATATTGCTCAGCCAGCGCTCATCAGTGCGTTTATCAAACAAATACCCAACCAGTTCGACCACAGAGTCTTCTTGCGGTAATAGCGGCAAAAAACGATGACCCATTAAACGGCGTAAGCTAATAAAAAATCCCTGATCTGACATGATGCCAGTATCAGTGTAGAGGGCAATTTGGCGATATTGAA
This sequence comes from Psychrobacter sp. DAB_AL32B, assembly GCF_002224105.1. Taxonomy (NCBI): domain Bacteria; kingdom Pseudomonadati; phylum Pseudomonadota; class Gammaproteobacteria; order Moraxellales; family Moraxellaceae; genus Psychrobacter; species Psychrobacter sp. DAB_AL32B. The sequence goes on from NZ_NEXU01000079.1 coordinate 77,023, forward strand.
TAATGAGTTTTAGAACGAAGCTTGACAGTCCATCTCCATACTCTGGATGCTGACGTAGAACCTCAATCAGATGCTGCATATTTTGATTGGCTAAAGAGGGTTCTTTATCACTGACCCGAAGCTCATCGATTAAGCGTTTTAGTACTGCAGGATCAGGTACATCACTCAGTGCAGTAATCTGTTGTAAAATGTGTTTTATTTCTGACACATCGCATCCTTCATTATGGTTAATTCAATCATTGTTATTATTCAGTATTTGCAATGCTATAGGGGCTTATAGTAGTTTTTTAGTGTTTTCTGCAGTAAATGGCGCTATCAATATTGCAATAACATTACAATAAGTTTGCAATAAATGTCACTATTACTTTATGAGTTGAAAATTTTATAAGTGATTCAGTTAAGCTAAAGCGGCTTCAGCTTTGCGTTATTTTAATCGCAAGCACGCCTATAAGGTTAATTATTTTGTTAGCAGTTATTTTTTAGATAACTTTTAGATAACTTTTAGATAATTTTTAGACAGTTTTTTAAGTAATGTTTAATATCGTTTTTAATTTTTTTACACTGTTTGGGCAAAAAAAGGGACAGTATGCACTGTCCCTTTAATAAGTATTTTATAAGTTATTTATGACAATCACTTATGTAAGAGCCACTTAGCTGATAGCAATATTAAAGTAGTCAAGATCAAAACTCATAATCGGATCACTACCTGCTTTGACCATTTGGGCATGGGCATCGATGCGTGGTAAAACACGACCAACGAAATAGTCAGCAAGCTTGGCTTTATTAGTATAAAACTCACCTTCTTTGCCATCAGCGGCTTCTATCATCATAGCAAACATATATGAGTAGCATAAGTAACCGACCGCATGTAGATAATCTACCGCACAGCCATTAATCTCACTCTTACGCGTACTAATATTAGCAAGCACCGTTTTGGTTAGCTCTTCAACGGTATCAGCGGCGTCTAATGTGGCTTGTTTGATACCATGGTCAGCTTGCATGCTGTCGATATAATCACGAATTTCACCTAAGAAATGGGTGATATATTTACCGTCATTGCGTGCAACTTTACGACCTAATAAATCAAGGGCTTGAATACCGTTTGCGCCTTCATAAATCTGGGCAATACGCGTATCACGAACGATTTGTTCCATGCCCCATTCGCGCACATAACCATGACCACCAAATACTTGCTGGCAATCAACCGTTGCTTCTAGCGCTTTATCTGTTAAGAATGCTTTAGCAATCGGTGTCAATAATGCCACACGAGCTGCTGCTGCTTGGGCCGCTTCAGGGTCAGTACTGAATTTTTCCGTATCAAGTTGTTTGGCTACATACATCGCAAAACAGCGTGATGCTTCAGAGTTTACTTTAGCATTTAATAACATGCGACGTACATCGGCATGGTAAATGATGGCGTCAGCTGGTTTTTCTGGGCTTTGGATTTGCGTGTCGCTACGACCTTGACCGCGATCAAGTGCATATAAGGCAGCATTTTGATAAGCAAGCTCAGTACCACCAAGACCTTGCAGACCCATTGTCACGCGCTCATAGTTCATCATGATAAACATGGATGATAAACCAGTATTTTCTGGACCAACCATCCAGCCTTTGGCATTATCAAAGTTCATCACACAAGTCGCAGAGGCTTTGATACCCATTTTGTGCTCAATAGAGCCGGCTGCTAGCGTATTGCGCTCGCCTAAGCTACCATCTTCGTTGACCAAGAATTTTGGCACAACAAATAGCGAGATACCTTTTGAGCCAGCAGGTGCGTCTGGGGTTTTTGCCAATACCAAATGAATGATATTGTCGGTTAAGTCATGCTCACCGCCAGTGATAAAGATTTTGGTGCCTGAGATGTTGAAGCTACCATCGTCATTAGGTACGGCTTTGGTTTTGATGATACCTAAGTCTGTACCCGCATGCGGTTCAGTTAAGCACATCGTACCTGACCATTCGCCAGAATACATTTTTTCTAGGTAAGTTTGTTTTTGCTCATCACTACCAGCAGCGTTCAAACATAATGTCGCGCCAACCGTGAGGTTAGGATAAAGGGCAAACGACTGATTGGCTGTAAAAACCATTTCTTCCGCTAGCATGGTTACCATTTTTGGAAAACCTTGACCGCCGTATTCAGGATTGCCGCCAAGACCAACCCAACCAGACTCCGCATATTGCTTATAAGCTTCTTTAAAACCTGCCGGAGTCTTCACAACGCCATCGCCTTCGTACGTAGCGCCTTCTTCATCACCACTACGGTTAATAGGCAGCAGAATGTTTTTGGAGATTTTTGCCATTTCTTCTAAAACCATGTCGACCGTTTCCATGTCAACATGAGATAAGCTTTCGTTGTTTTGCCAAAATTCATGAGCTTTAAATACGTCATTTAGGATAAAGCGCATGTCGTTAAGAGGGGCGTTATAAACAGCCATAAACATTCCTTTGGTTCAAATGAATAAAAGTGAGTTGGACGAAGATTTTCAATTGTTTTTTTGAGTTAAAATTAACTATTAGTAGTAGCTAAATTTTAGCAAATTAGCGTATAAACGGGTGTATTTCTTCGTGAATTGTGCGTACACCAAAAGTATTCTTAAATGATAGCATTTATAAAAATAAGATTGGTTTTTTTAAAAGTGTTTAATTTACTAAGCGTATTAGTCACTATCATTGAAACGGTCATTATTATGCTAAAAGTGATTTATTGAAAAATAATTTGGCGAGAATTGACTTGTTAAGAAAATATTCTGGATACAGCAGCCATATCCTTTTATTGAGCGACTTATTCTGTCCGTGCTAAGAAAATCGGCAACACACCTTGGTATGTTGCCGATAGGATAGGCACTATGAAGATAAACAAGACATCTAATCAGAAATTTAACGCGTCAATTAAAACGCAAATTGATCAACATCCATGCTCATATACGGCTCAACGCCAGTAGCAATGCGCTGTACGTGGGTGGTCGTACGTGGCAATAATTTAGCAAAGTAAAACTGTGCTGTTTTCACTTTGGCATCATAGAACGCCTGTTCGCTGCTACCATTTGCGATTTCGGTTTGTGCGATTAGGGCCATACGTGCCCATAAGTAAGCTAAAGTTACGTAGCCACTGAAATATAAGTAATCAACAGCAGCGCCACCAACGGCATCTGGATTTTCAGTAGCTTGCATACTAATACGCGCTGTCAAATCACCCCATTCTTTTAGATGTTTGGCAAGTGGACGAATGAATTGACCCATATCATCATTGTCTTTATTTTCTTCACAGAATGTTTGGATGATTTGGACGAAGTTTGCCAGTAGCTTACCTTGTGAGCCTAAAACTTTACGACCTAATAAATCTAGCGCTTGGATTTCAGTGGTACCTTCGTACAAGCAAGCAATACGCGTATCACGAACGTTCTGTTCCATACCCCATTCGCTGATAAAGCCGTGACCACCATAAACTTGCACGCCATGGTTAGCCGCTTCCAAACCAGTTTCAGTCAAGAAAGCTTTAGCAATTGGGGTCAATAGTGACAACATTTGATCGGCAAACTTAAGCTCGTCGCCTTCACCTTTTGCCACAGTATCAGCAAAATGCGAGAGGTAATAAACCAGTGCACGACCACCTTCAGCAAAAGCTTTTTCGGTCAATAGCATGTTGCGCACTGCTGGATGCACGATGATAGGATCAGCAACTTTGTCTGGCGCTTTGACACCTGATAATGAACGCATTGCTAGGCGGTCTTTGGCATAGGTTAATGAGCCTTGGAAAGCATACTCAGCGGCCGTTAAGCCTTGTACAGCCGTACCGATACGAGCAACGTTCATGAAGGTAAACATGCACTGTAGACCACGGTTTTCAGGGCCAATCAAGTAACCTGTTGCGCCGTCGAAGTTCATGACACAAGTCGCAGAGGCTTTGATACCCATTTTGTGCTCGATAGAACCGCAAACCACTTGATTGTTTTCGCCTAGGCTGTTGTCTTCGTTGATCATCACTTTAGGTACGATAAACAATGAGATGCCTTTAGTACCGGCAGGCGCGCCTGGTAGACGAGCCAAACAGATATGAATGATATTATCAGTTAAGTCGTGCTCACCGGCTGAGATGAAGATTTTTTGACCAGTGATGCTATAAGTACCATCTTCTTTAGGCTCGGCTTTAGTACGAATGATACCCAAATCAGAACCGGCATGGGCTTCAGTCAAGCACATGGTACCTGACCATTCACCAGTGACCATTTTTTCTAGATAGGTTTGCTTTTGCGCTTCAGTACCATGATGCTCGATGGTTTGGATAGCGCCATGTGATAGACCAGGGTACATAGAGAATGACCAGTTAGCCGTACCAACCATCTCATTAATGACAGTCGATAGTGAAAACGGCATGTTTTGACCACCGAATTCTTCTTCTGCAGACAATGCTGGGAAGCCAAGCTCACAGTAAGCTTTATAAGCTTCTTTAAAACCTTTTGGTGTGGTCACTTTACCATTGTCAAACTGACAGCCTTCAGCATCACCGCTTTGGTTTAACGGCGATAGCTCATTTTCGGCAAAGCTTGCTGCCATCTCAAACAGGCTGTCCATCAACTCACGATCGGCTTCTTGAAAAGCAGGCAAGGTTTTGTAGTGGCTTTCGCTATCAAGTAACTCATGCATGACAAATTGGATATCACGTAGGGGCGCTTTATATTGCATAACTTCCTGTCCTTTTTTTTAGTGTATGACCAACAGCGCTGCTGCGACTAAGCGATAGTAGGACTATATAGTCAAGTCTTAGTTGCTAGTGTTTGGCATCGGGTTTGTCGACATTATCAACAAGCAATAATGCCGGTCATATGGGATAACATTGAGAAGAGTAAAAAGAATTATCACTGTGTTCGTAAATTCTTGGTAAAAGATAGGCGTTCACTGGCAAATATACAAGTTTGGTGACAATACTGATAAGTCATCAACCTGTCTTGCATCCTATGTACAATATAGCTTAAACGCCAAAAAACTTAATAATACTTGTAGGAAAACTCAATCTATCCACTTCTACATCGTCCCTCTAACAATCTTTATTTTTAGACAAATGTTGTTGCATTAACATATCGGTCGCAACTTCAGCAGGCATAGGTTTACCAAACCAATAACCTTGACCATATTGGCAACCCATGGTTAACAGTAAATCACGTTGTTGCTCATTTTCGATGCCTTCTGCAATGACCTGCATATCCAGTGCCTGTGCTAATTGCAAAATAGCTTTTACAATAGCGTGTTGGGTTCGATCGCCTGTGATTTTAGAGATAAAACTCTTATCAATCTTAATAAAATCAAAGGGATATTCTTGTAGATAGCTTAAGGAGGCGTAGCCAGTACCAAAGTCATCTAACGCAAGACAAATTCCCAACTCTTTAAGCAAATTAAGCTGTTTCTTTACATTCGAATGGCGTTTTATTAAAGAGGATTCTGTCACTTCAATATGTAATTGATGCGCGGCAATCTTATACTGTACAAGTAAATTGCTGACCAAATCGAAAAAATCAGGATGACTGAATTCAGCGGCATCCGCATTGATACAGATATGTTGATTGAAGCCAAGTGTTTGCCAAACTGACAACTGCTCAGCGATTTGTATCGCCATTTGAGAAAATAGCTCAAGCGATAGTTTATGAGCGATGATTGCATCAATAAAATCAATGGGTTGTAGTAATCCGCGAGTGGGATGCTGCCAGCGTACCAATGCTTCAAAACCTGTAATCTCGCCCGTATCCAATGCAAATTTAGGTTGAAAGTAGGGTATGAACTGACCTTCGCTGGTGGCCGTTCTAAGCTCAGATTCGAGCTGTATATGGTGCGCGTTAAACTCATTAATAGATTTTTGATACCAACAAACATCATCGCCACCGTGCTGCTTGACATAATTTAAGGCTTTCTCCGCTTTGGTCAATAATCCTATAAATTCATTATCATTTTTAGGAAAATAGCTGACCCCAACAGAGATATGGCAATAAACCTCTGATCCTTTTGTAGAGTTGTTATTTAAAAAGAAAGGACGCTCACACATTTGCATTAAGCTGTCTAACTGATGGCGTACCATATTGGCATCTTTACATTCAAATAGTAAAGCAAAGTCATCACCACCAAAATGAGAAAAACAGCGTAAATCATCAAGTTCCAGCGCTTTAATTCGCAGAACAAAGTTTTCTACTAAGGTATTGATGCAATCAGGTCCTAGTAAAATAGCAAGATTACGATAACCGTCAATGTTTAAGCGGACAATAATCACTTCTTGATAGCTGTCTAACAGTAACTCACTTGTCTGACTTAAAAACACCTTGCGGTTTGGCAGTCCAGTAAGTTGATCATAATTAAGTAAATGTACCAGCTTTTTTTTATTTTTAGCAACAATGGACATATTTCGAATTTTACCAACATAGTATGCTGTGTCATCCAGGTAAATTCTTCGGTAGGTAATATGACAATCAAGGGTTTGTCCGTAGCGATTTGCCATTGAAAAATCGCTTTCATAAAACCCTGTGCTATCTAAGCTGTTGGTTAGATTTTTTAATACCGCTTGTTCTTCTTCTGATAAAAAGTCAGCAGCGTATACACCAAGTGGACGTCCAAGCAAAAAAGCTTCCGTATAACCAAGCATCAGCTCATAGGTGGCATTGACCGACAAATAGCGCAAATTTTTATCTAAGATGAATATGGCATCTTCAAATTGCTCGCATAATTCGACCAATAATTGATGTTTGTCTGCCAGTGGCATAGGGGTAAAAGCGGTCATAACTGGACTCATAAAATGATTTTAAAATCGATAAAAAGAGCTTGTGGCTGGCTAATTAAAAACTTGTTTAAGTATAAGCGTTTTACGCTGTTGTTAAGGAGCAATAAGTGGCAAAAGTGCATGCAACGTTGCCAGCGCGACCACAGGCGCAGTTTCAGTGCGTAACACTCTTACCCCAATTTGCCAAGGCTCAAAGCCGACATATTGTGCTTGCAGACATTCGTCATCACTTAATCCGCCTTCAGGGCCAATCAATAATTCAATATAAGGGTTTTTTTTCTGTAATGCAGTCGATAGTAACTTAGGCATAGCGGGCTGTCCTGCCGCTGGCACGCTCAGTTGTAAGCGTAAATCTGCTGGCTGATGTAAGGCTTGATAGTAAGCATTCTGACTGAGCATTTCAATTATCGGGCTGACCAGCATACTGCCGTTTAAAGGCGTTATAGTCGATGCAATCGTTGCGGATTTGAGCCAATCATTGATAGAAATGGGGGCAAGGATAAGGGGCGGGCGATTAAGACCACATTGCTCACAGGCGGCAATAGCGACTTGCTGCCAATGGGCTAGCTTTTTTTCTACTTGTGCAGGTTTTAGATTAACCTCGCCATGATGACTACTCAGTAGCTGAATGGCAGTCACACCAAGCTCAGTCGATTTTTGAATCGCATAATCCATACGTTCGCCGCGACTCATCACTAAACCGATTTTAGTAAGCACCGGTGCACTGCGGTCATCGTTTGTATGAGCCAGTAAAGTCACAGTCGCGTGCTTTTTACTGATGGTTTGTAGCTGTACCTGATACTCACCACCAAAACCATCAAAAAAAATCCCTTGGTCACCAATCTTTGCCCGTAACACACGGCACCAATGATGCACGATGCTCTCTGTTAATTCAGCACTGCCTCCAATAGGCAAGGTGCTAAGCTGAGGGTAACTGATATCTGTTCCATTACTGATGTCATTGCTGGTAGCATAAAAAAAACGTCGCACGGTCGTTTAGTCCTATAATGTGAATACTGATACTTTTAAATATCTTAGCAGAATATCGTTTGAGTGGGTAAAGGTATCTTCGGGATTACAATTGTTCTAGTGTTTATCCTCTAATACTCATTTTTTAATACGTATGGTACAACATTGATTATTATCATTCTTAAGGCTATAACAAATGGCTGTGTTAATAAAAAGCGTAAGCTATAGTCAGTCCTAAATAAAAAAGTACAAATATTATAACGCGCTACTGATATAAATTTTCCTTGCTTGCTGTGCCTGCGCAGACAGAGGCAGCACAAAATTTATCCCAGTAGCACTGTTTTTTTATAGTGAATCGACTATACAACAAAAAACTGGCGCTCCTAAGAACGCCAGTCATTAAATGATGAATTGAGCAATTGTTTACGCAGAAAGTCCCAATGCTTCAACCAAACGTTTATTTGGCTCAACCTTATTCATGCTATAAAAATGCATGGCGGGCACGCCCTCAGCGATTAAGCGCTCACATAAGCGATAGACGACCTCAAAGCCAAATTCACGAATGGCCTTGCTATCATCACCAAAATCCGCCAACTGCTTACGCACGTAACGCGGAATATCAGCGCCACAGCTATCAGCAAAGCGAACCAGATTGCTAGAGTTGGTAATCGGCATAATGCCGGCAACCAATGGCTGCGCGATGGTATCGATACCACGCTTCTCTAAGGTATCACGCAAATACAGATAGCTATCGGCGTTATAGAAAAACTGCGTAATCGACGTATTTGCGCCAGCTTGGTACTTATTAACCAAGTTATCGATATCAGAGTCAAAGCTACGCGCTTGGGGGTGCATCTCAGGATAGGCGGCCACTTCGATATGAAAATGATCGCCTGAATGTTCACGGATAAACTTCACCAAGTCTACGGCAAACGGCAGCTCGCCCATACCTACTTGCCCCGATGGCAAGTCACCACGTAACGCTACCAAGCGCTTAATACCCAAACCTTTATAGAGGTCAAGCAACTCAGCGATTTCACTTTTATCATCACCGATACAAGACATGTGCGGCGCAATATCAGTGTTACCGCGAGCGCACAAGGCTTGGACGATATCCAAAGTGCGACTACGGGTTGAACCGCCTGCACCGTAGGTCACCGAAAAGTACGAAGGTGACAGCTTATTCAACTCATCATAAGTGCTGAGTAGCTTTTCGTGTCCTTGCTCAGTTTTGGCCGGGAAAAACTCAAAGGAGAAAGCGGGCTTAGTCACAGTCTGACTCCTATTAATATTTATAAGCGTCAGGCTTAAATGGACCTTCGACAGGCACACCTAGATACTCAGCTTGCTTTTCAGTTAGCTTCGTTAAGGTACCATTAAAGCCTGCAACCATTGCAGCGGCCACTTCTTCGTCTAGTTTCTTCGGCAATACTTTCACGTACAAGTTTTCGGTACGTGTATCAGCTGGTAGCTCTGCGAATTTTTCTTCAAACAGATACATCTGTGCCAATACTTGGTTAGCAAATGAGCCGTCCATCACACGTGATGGGTGACCAGTTGCGTTACCTAGGTTTACTAAGCGACCTTCAGCAAGCAAAATCAAATAGTCGTTTTCATCGTCTGAGCGGAAGATTTGATGGACTTGTGGTTTAATCTCAACCCAGCGCCAGTTATCACGCATAAACTGAGTATCGATTTCAGTATCAAAGTGACCGATGTTACAAACCACTGCTCCCGGTTTAAGTGCGGCAAGCATATGTTTGTCACAAACATGGTAGTTACCCGTAGTGGTAACAATCATGTCAGTGTCTTCGAGCAAGCGAGTATTGATGTTTTCTGCGCCGCCAGTGTTATCGCCATTGATGTAAGGGGATAATACTTCAAAACCGTCCATACATGCCTGCATAGCGCAGATAGGATCAACTTCTGAAACACGGACAATCATGCCTTCTTGACGTAAGCTTTGCGTAGAGCCTTTACCTACATCACCATAACCGATAACTAAAGCGCGGCGACCAGCAAGGAACATGTCAGTAGCACGCTTGATGGCGTCATTTAAGCTATGACGGCAGCCGTATTTGTTGTCGTTTTTAGACTTGGTAACTGCATCGTTAACGTTGATAGCTGGTACTTTTAGCGACCCTTTATTCAACATCTCAACCAAGCGATGGACGCCAGTGGTCGTCTCTTCTGAGATACCATGGATGTTATCAAGCAATTGGGCATAATCATTATGAATCAAAGCAGTCAAATCACCGCCATCATCCAAGATTAAATTGGCATCCCAAAGCTGACCTGATGCTTCACCGCCAACGTGGATTTGTTGGCGTAAGCACCATTCGTATTCTTCTTCGGTTTCGCCTTTCCAAGCATAAACAGAGATACCAGCAGCAGCAATAGCAGCAGCAGCGTGGTCTTGGGTTGAGAAAATGTTACATGAGGTCCAGCGTACTTCAGCACCTAGCGCAATTAGCGTTTCGATAAGGACGGCAGTCTGAATCGTCATGTGGATACAACCAGCGATTTTCGCGCCTTTAAGCGGCTGATCCGCTTCGTAGCGACGACGCAAACCCATTAGGGCAGGCATTTCAGCTTCAGCAAGGGTGATTTCACGGCGGCCGTAATCAGCTAAGCTGATGTCAGCGACTTTATAGTCAGTGAAAGCGGGGTTGATCGTATGGGCAGATGGGGTGTTAGACACTGCGTCCATAATATGCTCCTATCAGTGGTTAATTTATGATAAAAAGAATAATAACGCAGGTGCCGTTGTTATGCTGTCAAAGACTGAAATAACCAGTATCAAACAGTTTACCGAGCCTAACATGACGAATATATCAGCTTAGTTTGCTTATAAAGCGCAAACATAACAATCAATCCATATGGTGCAACACCTCTCGGAGGTCGTTATTGTAATTGATGGCAGTTAATTTGTCACCTATTGGCTGTGGAAAATAGTAAGCGTTCATGACACACAAAATTTCTTTAGATTAGGGCGTGTTGAACATTCATAATTTCAACCAGAGATAAGCACAAGCAAGCGCCACCGTATTCTCATAACTTTGATTGACTTATCAAATCTTATGCAACTGCTCTATAGTTTTTTAGTTTTGTTCAATCGTTTTTTCTTCAATTGCGGTCTTGTTAAGTGTTCTAATCATATA